>JAEWIK010000199.1 GCA_023387135.1 Actinomycetes bacterium
GCGGCGTCAGCGTGCCGCTGTACCCGAGCCCGATCATGGGCCTGCCGGGGAAGTTCCGGGACGCGAGGTCGGCCAGCCGGGCCTGGACCGCTGCCTCCGACAGAGCCGGCGGCAGGTCGAGCGGTTCGGTGTCGCGGATCTGCGCGGGGATCGCCGCTGCGGTCAGGTCTTCCAGTGAGTCATGGCCGAGGTGGGCCACCATCTCCCTGGTGTCGGACCGGGAAGGTCCGAGGTGGCGCAGCGCGAAATCCGTCATGGGTGCCTCTCTTGAACGACGCACCCAAACCTATCCGAATCGTGGACGGCACCCGTGCACGCGAGCCGTCGCCAGAACGGTCGCCGAGGCTGCTAGCCGGTGGCCCTCGCCTGGCGGCGGGTGGCCAGCTCGTCGCCCGGAAGCACGGGCTCTTCGGCACGTTCGGTGGGGAGCTCCAGCAGCTCGCCCTCGATGTCGCGCCACACCCGTCCCAGGGCGATGCCGAACATGCCCTGGCCGCCGCGCAGCAGGTCGATGACCTCGTCGTCTGAGGTGCACTCGTAGACGGAGATGCCGTCGCTCATCAGCGTGACCTCCGTGAGGTCTTCCACGCCGCGGGCGCGCAGGTGGTCGATCGCGGTGCGGATCTGCGGCAGCGAGACGCCGGCGTCGAGCAGCCGCTTGATGACCTTCAGGATGAGGATGTCGCGGAAGCTGTACAGGCGCTGGGTGCCCGAGCCCCCGGCGGGACGCACCTCGGGGACGACGAGCCCCGTCCGTGCCCAGTAGTCGAGCTGGCGGTAGGTGATCTCGGCGGCCCGGCAGGCGACCGGGCCACGGAAGCCGAGGTCCTCGGGCACGGGAGAGAAATCGCCGTCGAACAGCGTGTCCTGTGTCATGTCCGCCTCGTTTCGCCCGGAGCAAATGGGGTGCTGATCAATGACGGTAACCGCGCGCGGCTCGGACGGTCAACGACACGCCGCGCCCGTCGCGTACTGGCCCCGAGTCTCAACGGCTACCTCAGGGTTCGCACGGCGGGGAACCTCAGAAGTCGTCGGGATTCACCGAGTCGAGGAACTCCCTGAACTTCTCGACCTCGTCCTCGCCGCCGGGTTCCTCGTCGGGGGCCTCCGCCACGCCGGCGTCGTCCAGCACCTTGTCGGAGCACAGGATCGGACAGCCCAACCTGAGCGCCAGCGCGAGGGCGTCCGAGGGACGCGCGGACAGGGTCGCGTCGCCCACGACGAGTTCGGCATAGAACTGCCCGTCCTCGTAGGCGACGATCCTGACCTCGGTCAGCCTCGTGCCCAGCGTCTCGAGCAGGTCGGTGACCAGGTCATGCAGGCACGGACGGGAGGCGTCGGGGTCGTCGGTCGCCGACACGATGGCCGAGGCTCCCCCGGCGCTCATCCAGATGGGGAGCAACCTGCCGCCGTCCACCTCGCGCAACACCACCACGGGGGGCGCGTCGGGGGTGGAAACCCTGACTTCGACGATGCTCAGTTCACGCATGATCACCTCACTGCGGGAGCTGCGATCGCATGATCGCTGCATGGGCGTGCAGCACCAATTGCATCACGTCCGCCGGGAGTTGCCGCTCCAGAGGATTACGACGCAGATAGGGCGAGACTGCCTGCTCGATGAGCCCCACCTCGCGTTCGGCGGCCTGCTTCACCACGCGCAGGTGCCTGGCGTCCATGCCGTAGGCGGAGAGCTTGCGGGCGATCACCGCGACGGTGAGGGCGTCCCTCCCGTAGTAGACGGTTCCCCGGCGCGGGATGACGAGGCCGTGCTTCTCGAGTTCGGTCAGCGCCGACTCGCTGAGGCCCGACAGTTGCAGCAGTTCGCGCCTGGTGATCCTGATGGGCCGCTTCTGTTGCCGGGGCGGCGGGGTCGCCACCGCCTCGTGCGGATCCTCGGCCTCGACCGGCTGGTGCGCCGGGAGGCTGGGCGGCTGCTCCCCGCGATCCATCATGTCGAGGTGCTCGCGGATGACCTTCAGCGGCAGGTACTGGTTCTTCTGGACGTCGAGGATGTAGCGCAGGCGCTCGATATCGGAATCCGCGTAGCGCCGGTAGCCCGAGGGAGCCCGTTCCGGTGAGATCAACCCCTCGGATTCAAGGAAACGGATCTTGGAGATCGACACCTCGGGGAAATCGGGTTTGAGGACCGCAAGGACCTGGCCGATGCTTCGCAGACCGAGTGCCATCAGCCCTGACCGGTAGGACTGGCGAAGAAGATCATCCTGAACTTCCCGATCTGCACCTCATCTCCGCGGCGCAGGGCGACCGGGCCGTCGATGAGGGCGCCGTTGACATAGGTGCCGTTCAGGCTGTTCTCGTCGCGCAACCAGATCCGTCCGTTCTCGCGGGTGAAGCGCGCGTGCTGGCGGGAGACGGTGATGTCGTCGAGGAAGATGTCGCTGCGGGGGTGGCGTCCGGCAGTCACCACGTCCGCGTCCAGCAGGTAGCGGGCCCCCGCGTGGGTGCCGTGCGGCACGATCAGCATGCCGACGTCGGCGGGCAGCGATTCGAGGGCGTCGATGTCCTCGGCGCTCAACTCGTCCAGTTGGAAGTCGTCATTCACCGCGGGGATCACGCGAGTGGTGTCGCCACTCAGTTTCGCCAGGCTCGCGCCGCAGTGCGGGCAGAAGTTGCCGATTTCGACGACTTCGTGACCACAAGCAGGACATCTCAGCATTGGCGAATCACTCCTCCCGTTGGAACCCAAGGACTTCGGCGGCCGTTTCGCTCAGCCTACCCAGAGACCTGCTCGCCGTATTCGTCGGCATCCAGCAAGTCGTCGATCTCGGACGGATTCGTGAGTTCGAGTTCGAACAGCCAGCCATCGCCGTACGGATCGGAATTCACGATCTCGGGGTTGGTGGTGAGTTGCTCATTGATGGACGTCACGATGCCCGACGCCGGCGAGTACACGTCCGACACGCTCTTGGTCGACTCGACCTCCGCGCAGGCGTCGTCGAAGGCGACCTCCTCGCCGACCTGCGGCAGCGAGACATAGACGACGTCACCCAGCGCCTCGGCCGCGTAATCGGTGATGCCGACGCGCGCAGTCGAACCAGAGCCCAGCCGCAGCCATTCATGCTTGGGGGTGTAGTGAAGATCATCTGGGAACACTGCTACTCCTCGGCGCGACGGGGTGAATGACGTATCGGACCCTACCCTAAACGGAAGCTGAGAGAGGTGGATGGGCACGTGATAACCGCCCGTCAGGAGGTCTTCTCCGGCCCCGTGCGGCGTTTCGGCAGCGGGTCAGGCGGGCTTTGCGAACCGCGGCTGTTCCACGACGCGGGTGGTGGTGATCCTGACCTCTTCCTCGGCGGTGATGGTCACGTCCCCGCCGGCGTCGGAGATCTCGCTCACCAGGCCACCCCTGAAGCTCAGGGCCTCGGTCAGCGCGTGCGGGTCGCCGATAGCCTCGAGGATGAGCGGACGGGTGAGCGTGATGCCGTCCATCACCACGTCGCCGCCGTCCGACGACACCCAGGTGGACGCCACGACGCGCACCTGGTCGTTGACCTCGATCACCTCGGCGCCGGCGTCCCGCAGTTCTTCGAGGGCGTCCAGCAGGATCGACTCCCCCACCGACCCCTTCGGGTCGGAGATGACGACGCGGATGCCCTCGCCGACCGCGGGCTCGGTGCCGGCGAGGATGCCGAGTTCGTCGCGGCGGCGCTCGATCTCGGCCTGGGCGACCTTCTGCCTGTCGACGCCCGTGCGCAGTTCGGCCTGCGTGCGCTGCAGGTCGGCGGCCTCGGCTTCCAGACGGCGCGACTCGGCGGTCAGGTCGTCGAGCAGCGCGATCAGTTCGGTGCGTCGCAGGGTCGAGTAGTCCTGCTGCTCGGCCTTCGTCCGCAACTGGACCGTCACCGCCAGCGCGCACACCAGCAGGATCGCCCCCACCAGCAGGTGGACGCGGGTCGGCCTGACCAGCGCCCTGCCGAGCCTGGTCAGCCTGCCGCGCGGGGTCTCGGCGTCGTCCGGGGCGTCAGGCATGGAACAACGCTCTCCGGATGGCCGCGGCATTGGTGAAGATCCTGATGCCGAGCACGACGACGACGGCGGTGGAGAGCTGCGCCCCGACGCCGATCTGGTCGCCCACCCACACGATGAGCGCGGCGATCAGGACGTTCGAGACGAAGGAGACGGCGAACACCTTGTCGCTGAACGTGCGTTCGAGGTAGGCGCGCAGGCCGCCGAAGATCGCGTCGAGCGCCGCGACTATCGCAATCGGCAGGTAGGGCTGGAGCCAGACCGGCAGCGACGGCTGCAGGAACACGCCGAGGCCGATGCCTATCAGCAGGCCGAGGATCGCGTACATGGTTCGCCTCCAGTTCTCATCGTGCGGGTTCGGCGCGCTCTATGCGGAGCTCGGGATCGGCGGGGACGGTGAGGGAGCCCGACTTCGTGAGGTCGAAGCCCACTCCCAGGTTCTGGCGGAGGTACGCCCACCACTGCCCGCCGGGCGAGCCGGGGAACGTCGCGACGAGGGTGTCGGCGTCGCCTATCACCTCGACGCGGTAGGGCCTGGTCAGCGAGCGGTAGTCGACGGTGATCGCGTCGCCGGCGTTGCGGATGGCGGTGCGTGCGCTGAGCCGGTGGCCGTTGATGGCGATCGCCTCGGCGCCGCTGCGCCAGAACTGGTTGACGAGTTGCCTGAGGTCGGCGTCCACTACCCTCGCCTGGCGCGAGTCGCCGGCGCCGTCGTCCACCACGACGACGATCCCGGGCCCTGTCACAGGGACGGCCGCCGATACCGTCTCCAGGTCGGTGCCGACCTCGCCGGCGCTGCCTGCGAGCTCGCCGGTGAGTTCCCTGTTGGCCGCCGTCAGCTCGGCGACACGCGCCCGCAGCCCGTCCACCTCGCTGCTGGCGGCCTGCACGCGCTGCAGCAACTCGTCCCGCTCCTGTTGCGCCTGCGGGGCAGGCCGGAGTGTGGCTGCCAGCGACGAGCCCGCCATCAGCCCGAACACCAGCAGGACGATGCCGACCAGCAGGGATCGTTTCCCTGGGCGCGGTGGCTTCCCCGCCGCCCGGTAATCGGGATCGATCGGCGCGGCGATGATCGAGTTCAGCAGGTCCATGCTGGCGTCCACCCTGGGGGCGGGCCGCGCCGGGCTCATGCCGAGGTCTCCGCCGGTCTCTTGCTCAGGGGCGGGAACCGCCGCACGACGTCCACTCCCTGACGCAGGTACAGGGCGCCCGACCACCAGTAGAGCAGGCAGCCCCAGATCGCCAGCGCCCACCCGACGATGCGTGCGACGACCTGCCAGGGCTCGTCGCCGACGCCGAGGAGCACCAGCGGGAACGCGTAGAGCAGGACGAAGGTCGCCGCCTTGCCGAGGAAGTGGACGGGGAGGCTCACGAAGCCGCGCCTGCGCAGCGCCGGGCCGAGCGCGGTCAGCATCAGCACGTCGCGGGCGAGCAGCACGATGAGCAGCCAGAGGGGCACTATGTCGCGCAGGACGAAACCCACCAGCGTGGCGAGGATGTAGAGCCTGTCGGCCATCGGGTCGAGCACCTGGCCCAGCCGTGACCGCTGCTTCCAGGCCCTCGCCAACTTGCCGTCGAACCAGTCGGTGGCGCCGCCGACGGCGAGCACCACGACAGCCCACACCTCGTTGCCGCGGACGAGCAGCAGGAAGAGGAAGAGCGGGACGCCCAGCAGGCGGATGAAGCTCAGCACGTTGGGCAGTGTCAACACCCTGGTGGTGTCATACGGTTCGCCTGCCACGCGGCAACTGTAGCCCCTGGGGGGAGTGGGTCGAGCGTGCCTCTCCGAGTGGGCTCCGACCGGCCAGAACGCCGCGGCGTTCAGGCCCAGGCCTGCCGCAGCGCCGCCCTGGTGTCCTCCAGCAACTGGGGAAGGGCCTTCGTCTGGCCGATGACCGGCAGGAAGTTGGCGTCCCCCAGCCACCGCGGGACGACGTGCTGGTGAAGGTGCGCGGCGATGCCCGCGCCGGCGACGTCGCCCTGGTTCATCCCGATGTTGAAGCCCGCCGGATGGGACACCGCCCTGATGACCCGCATGGCCGTCGCGGTGAGCGACGCCAGTTCGGCGCGCTCCTCGTCGCTCGTCTCCGTGTAGTCGGAGATGTGCCGGTACGGGCAGACCAGGAGGTGGCCCGGCGAGTACGGGTAGAGGTTCATGACGACGTACGCGGTCTCGCCGCGGTGCACGACGAGGCCGTCGGCGTCGCTGCGCGTGGGCGCCAGGCAGAACGGACAGGCCGCCTCCGAGGAGTCGGCGGGCTTGTTCTCGCCCCCGATGTACACCATCCGGTGCGGCGTCCACAGCCGCTGGAAGGCGTCGGGGACGCCGGCGAAACCGCCCGCCTCCTCGGTCATGGCTTCGGCGGGCGCGAGGCGGCGACGATCTCGGCGACGGCCTCGGCGATCGGGACGCCGTTCTTCTGCGACCCGTCGCGGTAGCGGAACGAGACGGCACCCGCCGACACGTCCTGTTCGCCGGCGATCAGCATGAACGGGACCTTCTGGGTCTGCGCGTTGCGGATCTTCTTGCCGAACCTGTCGTCGCTGGAGTCGAGCTCGACCCGGATGCCCGCCTCCTCCAGCTGCGCGGCCACCTCGGAGAGGTAGCCCTCGTAGTCGGCCGCCACCGGGATGCAGGTCACCTGGACGGGCGCCAGCCAGGACGGGAAGGCGCCCGCGTAGTGCTCGGTGAGCACCCCGAGGAAGCGTTCGATCGAGCCGAACTTCGCCGAGTGGATCATGACGGGTTGCGCGTGGCTGCCGTCCGGCGCCGTGTACTCCAGCCCGAAGCGCGCGGGCTGGTTGAAGTCGTACTGGATGGTCGACATCTGCCAGGTGCGGCCGATGGCGTCCCTCGCCTGGACGGAGATCTTCGGCCCGTAGTAGGCGGCGCCGCCGGGATCCGGCACCAGGTCGAGGCCAGACTCGCGTCCTACCTTCTCCAGCAGCGTCGTCGCCTTCGCCCACTCCTCGTCCGAGCCGATGAACTTGTCCTTCTTCTTGCCGTCCTCGTCACGGGTGGAGAGTTCGAGGTAGAAGTCCTCGAGGCCGAAGTCCTTCAGCAGCTTGAGGATGAACCCCAGCAGGTGGGTGATCTCGGCCTCGGCCTGGTCGGGCATCACATAGGAGTGCGAGTCGTCCTGGGTGATGGACCGCACCCGGGTGAGCCCCTGCAGCACGCCCGACTTCTCGTTGCGGTACACGGTGCCGAACTCGAAGAACCGCAGGGGAAGCTCGCGGTACGACCTTCCGCGCGCCTTGAAGATGAGGTTGTGCATCGGGCAGTTCATCGCCTTGATGCGGTACTTCTGGCCGTCGTCGTCGAGCTCGGGGAACATCATGTCGGCGTAGTACGGCAGGTGCCCCGAGGTGTAGAACAGGCCGTCGCGCGAGATGTGCGGGGTGCCGACGTACAGGAAGCCCGCCTTGATGTGGGCGGCGCGGACGTAGTCCTCCATGACGCGCTTGATGACCCCACCCTTGGGATGGAAGACCGGGAGGCCGGCGCCCAACTCCTCGGGGAAGCTGAACAGGTCGAGCTCGACACCGAGCTTGCGGTGGTCGCGCCGGGCGGCCTCGGCCAGCCTGTGCTCGTACGCGGCGAGGTCGTCCTTCGTCGGCCACGCCGTGCCGTACACCCGCTGGAGCTGCTGGTTGCGCTGGTCGCCCCGCCAGTAGGCGGCGGAGCTGCGGGTGATCGAGTACGCCTTGAGGTAGCCCGTGTGAGGGACGTGGGGCCCGCGGCACAGGTCCTTCCACGCCACCGAACCGTCCCTGCGGACGTTGTCGTAGATGGTGAGTTCGCCGGCGCCGACCTCGACCGAGGCGCCCTCGGCGTCGTCGGCCTTGCCCTTCAGCCCGATCAGTTCGAGCTTGTACGGCTCGGCGGCGAGTTCCTCACGCGCCTGCTCGTCGGTGACGACGCGCCGCACGAAGCGCTGCCGCTCCTTGACGACGCGGCCCATCTCCTTCTCGATCGCCTTCAGGTTCTCGGGGGTGAGCGGGGTCGGCACGTCGAAGTCGTAGTAGAACCCGTCGGTGATGGGCGGGCCGATCCCGAGCTTGGCCTCGGCGAAGAGCGACTGCACTGCCTGTGCTGCGACGTGCGCGCTGGAGTGCCTGATCACGTTCAGCCCGTCGGGGCTCGAGTTCAGGACGGGCTGCACCTCGTCGCCGTCGGCCAGCGGGGTGGCGAGGTCGACCAGCGAGCCGTTGCGCAGCATGGCGACGACAGTCTGGTCGGCGCCGAAGAGGTCCAGCCCGGTCGTGCCAGTCTCGACCACCCGGGGCTCGCGCGATTCCTGACGCACCACGGTGACACTGACAGACACTGGACTGTTCCTTTCGAAGACCTGCAGGGCAGGGACGCCGCATGACAGGGGCCTCGCCTATTGTGCCCCACCCGGGCGGATCCCCGGCGCGACAGGGCGCTGCGCGGGCTAGCCGACCTGGCGGCCGGCCGCCGTGACCTCGGCGAGGAAGCCCGCGGCGATCGCGTCGGCGAGCGTCGCGAGGTCGCGTCCGTGGCTCGACATGTCCTTCTCGATGGGGGCGACGTCGACGCCGTTCCTCGCCGCCCACGTGCACATGGTGGCCGCGCTCGCCTCCGGGTGGAACTGGACGGCCAGCGCGCTGCCGATCCTGAAGGCGTGGAACGGGTACTGCGCGGACGAGGCCAGCCATTCCGCGTCGGGCGGCAGTTCGGCGACGGCGTCGGCGTGCATGGACGGCGCGGCGAACTCGTCGCCCAGCGCCTGGTGGACGACCCCCAGGACGGGGTCGTTCTCGGCGCCCGGGCGCAGCTTGACAAAGACCACTCCCCGCTCGGGCCCTGCCCACGCGCCGACCTCCACGCGTCCACCCCCTGCCGACGCGAGCAGTTGGGCGCCCAGGCAGATGGCGAGCACCGGCACGCCGGCCGCCGCGCAGTCGAGCATGAGGCGTCCCAGGTCGGTGAGCCAGCCGGCGGTGTCGAGGTCCTCGACCGACATCGTGCCGCCGAGCACGACGAGCCCGTCGAAGCTGCCGAACGCGGGCAGTCCCTCCGCCGCGCGGAACACCCTGGCAC
>JAEWIK010000220.1 GCA_023387135.1 Actinomycetes bacterium
CAACGAGGCCAAGCACCTCGAACGCGCCGTCACGGCGATCCTCGCGCAGGAGTACGCGGGCGAGGCCGAGGTGGTGCTCGCGCTGGGGGCGTCGACCGACGACACCGACGCCATCGCCGAGCGGCTCGCCGCCGCCGACCCCCGCGTCCGGCTCGTCCACAATCCGGTGAACGACATCCCGAAGGGCGTCAACGCCGCCATCAGGGCCAGCAGGCATCCCGTCGTCATCAGGGTCGACGCCCACGCCGAACTGCCGGCCGGTTACACGGCCGCGGCGGTGGAATCCCTGAGCAGGTCGGGGGCCGCCAACCTCGGCGGCATGATGGTCGCCCGCGGCGACAACCCCGTGCAGTCGGCCATCGCCCGGGCCTACAACTCTCCCTTCGGGCTGGGCGGCGGCGTCTACCACCACGGCGACGACGAGGAGCCCGCCGACTCCGCCTACCTCGGGGTGTTCCGGCGCGAGGTGCTGTTCGAGGTGGGCCTCTTCGACGAGACCCTCCGCCGCGCCGAGGACTGGGAGCTGAACTCGCGCATCCGCGCCGCCGGCTATCTCGTGCTGTTCGTGCCCAAGCTCAAGGTGACCTACTGGCCGCGCGGCAGCTTCGCCGCCCTGCGCCGGCAGATGTACGCCACCGGGGTGTGGCGGGGCGAACTCGTCAGGCGCCAGCGGGGCACTCCCGTGCGCTACCTGCCGCCGCCGCTGGTGGCGTTGCTGGTGGCGGGCTCGGTGGTGTTCCTGCTGTTGCAGGCGCTCGGCGTCGTCAGGGGAGCCGGGACGTGGGTCGCCGGGGCCTTCCATGTGGGCGCCGTCGGATACCTCGTGGGCGCCGCCGCCGTCGGGATGACGAGGCTGGGCGGCGACACCGCGTACGACAGGCTGCTCAACGCCGTCGCGCTCATCACCATGCACCTGTGCTGGGGCGCTGGGTTCGTCAGGGGCATCCTGGGGGGCGCCCAGCGCATCGTCGACAGGTCACGGGTCACCCGCTGACGCGGCCGCCGCGGGCTCCGACGGTCAGCGCGCGCGACGCCTCCTGAACCTGGCTGCCACCAGTTCGCGGGCGGCGATGACCACCCGCTCGGCGTTGCGGCCGTCGGTGTGGGTGTGGAAGAGCGCTCCCAGCACCCGGCTGCGGGCCTCCGCCCGTTCCCGGTGGTCGTCGTCGGTGAAGAGCGCCTCGAGTTCGTCCACCACCTCGATCCAACTCCTGAACCAGACCCCGCCGGACAACTCGTCGTAGTCGACGTACAACCCCCTGGTGGCCTGGTAGTGCTCCAGGTCGGGGGTGAGCAGCAGGATCGGGCGCCCGGTGACCGCGTAGTCGACGAGGATCGAGGAGTAGTCGGTGATGAGCGCGTCCACTCCCCACAGCAGCGGCATCGACTCGGCCTGGACCTCCGGGGTGAGCACGCGCACCCTGTCGCCGGTGTGGGTGTAGGCGCCCACCCCGAGAGGGTGCGGACGGATCACCAGGACGCAGTCGTGGCGTGCGCACAGGTCCTCGATCAACTGCCACTCGGCGTCGGTGGGGATGCCGGGGTCGGGCTCGCCGTCGCGCCAGGTGGGAGCGTAGAGCAACACCAGGCTGTCGCCGAGGTCGCCGAGGTGGCTCTCCAACAGGCTGCGCGCCGACCGCCTGCGCTCGGCCTCGGTGCCGGTGAAGAGCACGTCGGTCCGCGGCTCCCCGAGCACCCTCACGCGGGCGTCGTCGAGCGCGAAGGCGCTGGCGAGGAAGGGCTGGAAGAACGCCGACGAGACCGGGAGCAGCGAGATCCGCGCCGTGCCGCGCCGGTACGCGAAGCGCATCAGCGCGCCGAAGCCGGGCAGCTTCCTGGCACCCGCCCCGAACACCGCCGGAGAATCGGCATGCAGCTTCTTCAGCGGTGCGCCGTGCCACAACTGCACCACGACGGCACCGTCCAGCACGTACGGGTTGACGTCGCCGAAGCCGTGAGTGATCGCCACGAGCCCGGCCCGCAGCGTGAGCTCGGAGGCTTCCTTGCTGTCCTTGAGGTGCGCCTCGGAGAAGCCGGCGTCGAGCGCGTCGGCGAGTTCGTCGGGACGCGAGGCGAGCCACACCAGCGTCGGCGGCGTGGGCGAGTCCAGCGCGGCGCGGGCGAAGGCGCGTGCCCCGTCCGCCACGCCGAACGCGCTGCCCATCACCCAGAGCGACGGGTCGCGGGTGGCGGCCAGCGTGCGGAGCCTCCCGCCGAGGTAGCGCGGTGCCGCCAGCAGCTTGCGCACGTTGCCCGTGGCGAACGTGAACGCCGGCTGCTCTGACATGAAACCGACGCTACCCCACGGCCTACAATCTGCTCATCCCACAGCCGAGCACGAGGAGCCGGATGAACCCTGTCGTCGGCAACATGCTGCTGATCCTGCTGTTCATCCTGATCGGGGGGATCTTCGCCGCAGCGGAGATGGCTCTGGTCTCGTTGCGCGACACGCAGATCAAGCAGCTCGCCACCAGGGGCAAGCGGGGCCAGAAGGTGGCCCGGCTCGTCGCCGACCCGAACCTCTTCCTCTCGGCGGTGCAGATCGGCGTGACGCTGTCGGGGTTCCTCGGCGCGTCCTTCGGCGGCGCGCTGCTCGAG
>JAEWIK010000284.1 GCA_023387135.1 Actinomycetes bacterium
GCCATGGAGGTGCCGGAGATGGTGGCGGGTTCGTTGCCCGTCCCCACGCCCGTCGAGACGATCGAGACGCCGGGAGCCGCGACGAGCGGGCTGACCGAGCTGTCGACGTTCGTCGGGCCGCCGGACGAGAACGAGCCGTACGCCCGGTAGCCCGGGTTGGCGAGTTCGGAGGCGGTCATGGTGACGGTGCCGCCGTCGGCGGCCTGCAGGGTCTCCGCGGCGGTGCTGGGCACGCCGAGGAACGGGATGGTCACCACGTACTGGGTGCCGTCGTCGGGGTTGCTGGTGATGTCACCTTCGAAGGGCGGGTAGCCCTCGTCGGTGTTGAGCTGCAGCACCGCTGCCGCCCCCGCCTGCTGCCCGTAGATCGCCTTCGCCACGCGGGCACAGGTGCCCCTGGTGGCCACGGCGAACTGCTTGCCGCCTGACGTGACGCCGGCCTTCTGGTACGCGGCCACCGAGCACCCGAGGGCCTCGTTCTCGGCCGTCGCGGGGTCGTCCTTGAGCAGGACCACCGTCAGCGGGCCGGACGGCAGGTCGGCGTTGTTGGCCTTCATCGCCTTCAGCGTGGCGCCGGTGCTGAACGCGAGGTCGGCACCGGGGAAGCTGGCGATGCTGTCGACGGCCGAGACAGACACGACGCCGTTGGCCACGCCGGGCGAACCGGCGAGGTACGGGTTGGGGCCGGAGTTGCCGGCCGAGGACACCACGACGACGCCCGCGCCGATGGCGTTGGTCGCCGCCACCGAGGTCGGGTCATCGACGGTTCCCCAGACGGAGCCGAGGGACATGTTGATGACGTCCATATTGTGGTCGACCGCCCAGTCGATGGCCTCGGTCGTGACGTCGGTGCTGCCCGAGCAGCCGAACACGCGCAGCGCGTAGAGGTCGACCTTGGGAGCGACGCCGGGGCCGATCCTGAAGTCGCGCGACGGGGTGGAGGCGTCGTACGGGCCGGTGTAGGTGGCGCCGTCGGCCGTCACGCCGTTGCCGCCGGCAGTGCCTGCGACGTGGCTGCCGTGACCGTTGCAGTCGAGCGGGTTGGGGTCGGGGTGCGGCACCGGCTGGTAGGTCGGGCTCGCGGGGTCGGCGTCGTAGTCGTCGCCCGCGAAGTCCCAGCCGCCCTTGACGCGGGGCGCGCCCGGCCCGAACAGGGACGGGTCGGCCGCCGACGCCTCGTCGGCGTGGGCTGCTTCGTAAGCAGCCACCGTCCCGGGGCCGGCGAAGTTGGCGTGGGTGTAGTCGATGCCGGTGTCGATGATCGCGACCTTGACGCCCTCACCGGTGTACCCGGTGTCCTGCCAGACCGAGGGGATGCCGATGTAGGGCACGGATTCGGCGTTGTCGATCGTGTAGAGGCGGACGGCGTGGACGGCGACGACCTCGGGCAGTGCTGCCACCGCGTCGAGGCTCTTGCGCGGCAGGCTCACGCGGATGCCGTTGTAGGCGGACTGCATCTGGGCCTGCACCTTGCCGCCCTTGCCCTTGACCGTCCTGGCGACCTTGTCCTGGGTGGCGCGCAGCTTGGACTTCACGCTGTTGCGCTCGCTGGTCGAGAGCCTGCGGCCTTCCTTGGCCTCGACGACCGCGACCGGATCGCCGACGACCTCGACTATCGCCTGCACCGTGGAGTCCTTCGACGCGCTCTTCGGAGTGAGCTTCGCGTCGATCCGGCCGGCGGAGGGAGCCTTGTCGAATCTTCCTGCAGGGTCCGCGGGTGCCGCGTAGGCGGCCACCGACGGGAGGGCCAGGGCGAGGGCGCCCGTAGCGATGAGGAGCTTGCGGTACAAAGTGCTACCCAGCCTTTCGTGAGGTGGGAGGGAGGGGTTTCCTTTGTGCGTGGTCAGCCACGCTTGGTAGTGCGACCTGCTGGCACGTTAGGAGTGTGCGGCGAAACCGTCAACGCCCTGTGACATTCCTTCCAGGTTTCTGAGCGCGTGATCGAGGGTCTGAGCCCCCGCCGAGCCCCCTGAAGGTCCACAGTGGAGGCATGACAACGTCCCGCGTCATGCTCACCTTCCTCGGCGGTGCGCGCACCGTCACGGGTTCGAAGTATCTGCTCACCGTCGGCGAGCGCCGCCTCCTCGTCGATGCCGGGCTGTTCCAGGGCGAGAAGCAGCTCCGCGAACTCAACTGGGCGGAGTTCGGCGTTCCCCCGGCCTCGCTCAGCGACATCCTCATCACCCACGCCCACATGGACCACGTCGGCTACCTGCCGGCGCTGGTGGCGAGGGGCTTCAGCGGCAGGGTGTGGGCGACTCCGGCCACCATCAGGCTGGCGGAGATCGTCCTGCTCGACTCGGCGTTCCTCAACGAACGGGACGCCGAGCACGCCGCCGAGCGCGGCTACTCCAAGCACACCCCGCCGCTGCCGCTCTACACGACTCCGGACGTCGAGGCGACGATGAAGCTGTTCCGTCCCGTCGAGTACGAGGAGAACCTCGACCTCGGCGACGGCATCACGGCGCGCTTCACCAGGGCCGGCCACATCCTCGGCTCGGCCAGCATCAGGGTGCAGACCCCGCGGACGGCGGTGCTCTTCTCGGGCGACCTCGGACGGCACGACCACCCGGTGCTGCGCGCCCGTGACGTGCCCGAGGGGGCGCCGGCGGTGCTCGTCGAGTCGACGTACGGCGACAGGGAGCATCCCGAACCCGCCGGCCCGCCCCACGAGGAGTTCGCCGACCTGGTGCGGCGGACTGTGCGGCGCGGCGGTTCGGTCCTCGTCCCGGCGTTCGCCGTCGACAGGACGGAGGTCGTGCTGAAGACGCTGTCGGAGATGCAGGACGACGGGCGCATCCCCGAGGTGCCGATCTTCGTGAACTCGCCCATGGCCCTGAGCGCGCTGCGGGTGTACAGGGATCCTCAGTTCTCCGACGAACTGCGTCCCGACCTCGACCCCGACCACTTCATCAACCTGCCGCAGCTCCGCGAGGTGCGTTCGACAGAGGACTCGATGCGGCTCAACGACCCCAAGCACCCCTGCCTCATCATCGCCGCCTCGGGCATGGCCACAGGCGGCAGGGTGCTGCACCACCTCGAACACATGCTGCCCGAGCACAAGCACGCCGTCGTCCTGGTCGGCTACCAGGGCGAAGGGACGCGCGGACGCTCGCTCATCGAGGGCGCCAGGCACCTGAAGATGCACGGACGCTACGTCCCGGTGCGTGCCGAGATCCTGCAGGACAACGAGTTCAGCGTGCACGGCGACAGTTCGGACCTGTTGGACTGGCTGGGCGCGCTGTCACCGGCGCCCCGGACGGTGTTCACCGTCCACGGCACCGAGACCGCGGGCACGACGTTCGGGGAACGCATCTCGGGAGCGTTCGGGTTCGACACTGTGCTGCCGTCCCTCGGGGAGACGGTTCGGCTCGACTGACGAACCGCCTGGAGAAAACACCGAGGGCGCGCGCCCTGCCGGTTCTTCCGTCCCTTGCCCGGTGGGACGGCTTCCCCGGGAGCGCGCGCCCCCAGTGGCCCTACCTCGCGACGCCGGCTTGTTCGGCCAGCAGTTCCAGGACGTGCCGGTAGGGTTTGCCGGTCGCACGGGTCATCCCCAGCTCGCAGGTCCGGTTGCAGCTGGCGTGCGCTTCGGCGTTCAAACGGACCACTTCCGCGGCTTCGGGTGCCGTGGCGGCGGCCGTCAATTCGGGGTGCAACATGCCGCGGTCTCCCGCGAATGCGCAGCACCCCGCGTCGAGGGGAACATTCACCTTGTCCGCGACCGCCTTGGCGACGGTCACCAGATCGGGGTTGAGCCCCATCTGGGTGGACGAACAGGTGGGGTGGACGGTGAGCGACTCGATCTTCTTGTACTCACCGAGGACGGGCAGGACGTGCCTGGCGACGAAGGCCACCGAGTCGATGACCTCGACGTGGAGGTCGGGCTCGGTCTCCAGCATGTGCCGGAAGCCCTCGGTGCAGGACGAGGCGTCGCAGACGACCGGGAGCCTGCCGTCGCCGGTGGCCTCCTTGATGATCGGCAGCACCACCTTGCGCATGGCCTCGTAACCGGCGGGGATGCCCTTGCTCGACCACGGCGTGCCGCAGCACATCGACTCGATCTGCGGGGGCACCAGCAGGTTGATGCCCGCCTTCGCGCACAGCGCCTCGAAGGAGACCTGCACGCCGGGGCCCTCCAGCGGGCCGAACATGACGTTCACGCAGGCGGGGAGATACACGGCGGTCACCTCGCCCGAGGGTGCCGGACGCTCGCGGCGCTTGCCGCCGCCCGGCAGCTCATTCGACCACAGCGGGATGGCGTCCTCGCTGACCACGGCCCTGGCGAGCTTGTTCACGCCCGTGATGACCGGCTGCAGCGGGCCCATGGCGTCGGCCAGCGACAGCACCGTGGAGAAGGTGCCGGTGGTGCCCTTCCAGTGCTTGGCCATGGTCGTCCACGTGGCTGCGACGGGGCTCGGCACTATCTGCTTGCGGAGCTTCTTCACCAGCAGGCCCGTGTTGATCAGCACGGGGCAGGCCGTGCCGCACATGCCATCGACAGCGCAGGTGTGGATGCCCTGGTACTCGTACTCCTTGGCCAGCTTCGCGGCGAGCTCGTGGTCGCCCCGCGCCTCGGCGTTGACCATCTCGCGCCGCAGCGCGATCCGCTGCCTGGGCGTGAGGGTCAGCGAACGGGACGGGCAGACCGGCTCGCAGTAGCCGCACTCGACGCACCTGTCGACCTCGGGTTCGATGGTCGGCGGCAGCTTGATGTGCTTGAGGTGGAGCTCGGGGTCGTCGGTGATGACGACGCCGGCGTTGAGCAGGCCCTTGGGGTCGAAGTAGTTCTTGATCTCGCACATCACGCCGTACAGCTCGTCGCCGTACTGGCGCTTCACGTACGGAGCCATCACCCGGCCGGTGCCGTGCTCGGCCTTGAGCGACCCCTCCTTGGCTATGATCAGCTCGACCATGTCCTCGGTGAAGTCGATGTAGCGCTGCATCTGCTCGTCCGACTCGAACCTGTCGGTGAGCATGAAGTGGATGTTGCCGTCCTTCGCGTGCCCGAAGATCACCGAGTCGGCGTACGCGTACTTGTCGAACAGCACGGCGAGTTCGAGGCAGGTGTCGGCCAGGCGCTCGACGGGGACGACGACGTCCTCGAGCAGCGCGGTGGTGCCCGACCGCCTCGCGCCGGCGACGGAGGTGTAGAGGCCCTTGCGGAGCTTCCACAGTTCGGCGCGGAGCTTCGGGTCCTCGGTCATCTCGAACGGGTCGTCCGGCAGCGCCTTCAGGGTCGGACGGGCCGACGCGCTGACCTCGTCGAGTTCCTCGCGGCTGGTCGCCTGGTACTCGATGAGCAGCGCGGCCTGCTGCTTCACCGTGAGCGCCTTGATCATCTGCGGGGTGTCGGGGAACGCCTGCCCCACGCGCAGCGAGGTGGTGTCCATCAGTTCGAGGGTGGCGGCGCCGGAGGCGACGAGGCCCGGCAGCGCGCTGTTGGCGGCGTAGAGGTCGTCGAAAACGACGAGCGCGGTGTTGGCGAAGGTGCGCACCGGGATCGTCCTGAAGACCGCCGACGCGACGAAGGCCAGCGTCCCCTCGCTGCCGATGATGAGGTGGGTGAGGATGTCAGCGGGGGTGGAGTAGTCGAGGAGGGCGTTGATGCCGTAGCCCATCGTGTTCTTCATGGAGAACTGCTGGGTGATCTTCGCCACCGAGGCCGGGTTGCCGAGCACGCGCTCGCGCAGCTTCAGCAGGCCTTCGTAGAGCGCCGGTTCGAGGGCGCGCAGCTTCTGGTCGGCGTCGGCAGCACCGGTGTCGATGACGGTGCCGGACGGCAGGACCGCCACCACCGACTCCAGCGTCCGGTAGCTGTTCTCGACGGTGCCGCAGGCCATGCCCGAGGAGTTGTTGGCGATGACGCCGCCGATGGTGCAGGCGGCCTCACTGGCGGGGTCGGGCCCGAGCTTGCGTCCGTACGGGGCGAGGTGGGCGTTCACCTGCTTCACCGTCACGCCAGGCTGCACCCTGACGCACGCGCCGCCGTCCAACACCTCGACGCCTTGAAAGTGGCGCCGCACGTCGGCGAGCACCTGGTCGGTGCAGCCCTGGCCGGAGAGGCTGGTGCCGCCGGAGCGGAAGGTCAGGCCGATGCCCGCCGCCGCGGTCGCGCGCAGCAGCTTGGCCACCTCGTCGGCATCGCGCGGCGCGACTATCGCCGACGGCAGCAGCAGGAAGTGCGAAGCGTCGTGCGACAAGGCGCGACGATCGAGTTCGGCCATGCGTACCTGGCGCGGGTCAGCCACGCAACCAGCGAGCATGGCGGTTAGGGTGTCTGTGCGCTCGGCTGTCACAGTCATGGGCGAACTCCTCACTGAGTCTCGACAAGGATTGTCTGACAAGTAGACGAGTCGCACAAGCGATTTCGCGAATTTGTGCCGCATGGAAGATCGCACACCGACTTCGGTGCAGGATCTTCCGCCTCGGGTCCGAGGCACCGGACGCGACTAAGATTCGGCTCACCACGCGAAATTGGAGCCCAGTGACCCGCACGCTGACAGTCACGTCCGTCGTCGACGCCGTCGTCGACGACCTGAAGACCCTGGTGCTCTCCCGCGAGATCCTGCCCGGCACCCCGCTCACCGAGGCCGACGTCGCCCAGCGCTACGGAGTCGCGCGGTCGACAGCCAAGGCCGCGATCGAGCGGCTCGTCTCCGACAAGGTCGTGGACCGGCCCAACTACAAGACCGGCAGGGTCGTGGCCCTCGGCCCCGACGACGTCCGCGACATCTACAACACGCGCATCTACCTCGAGTCGGAGGTGCTGCGCAGGCTGGCGGGCCGTCGCGTGGTCCCGCCCGACTCCCGCCAGGCGAACATCGAGATCGAAGCGCTGTGGGACCAGGGCGAATACGACATCGTCGAGCCCGACATGCGTTTCCACACCTCGCTCATCGACTCCCTCGGCAGCGAGCGGACGAGCGCCATCTACGGCTCCCTCGCCTTCGAGG
>JAEWIK010000285.1 GCA_023387135.1 Actinomycetes bacterium
CACCAGGACCACCAGCAGCATCCCCGCGAGCAGCACGCCCAGCGTCTCGGCGACCGCCTGCCACGTCCCCGTCCGCACCCCCAGCCAACGCACCCGCTGCGACTGGGCGGCGTAGTTCGACCCGAAGGTGGCCTCGCCGCCGATGCCGCGCAGGATGCGCAGGCCCGACACGATGTCCGTCGCCATGGACGTCAGCTCGCCGTTCTGGGTGCGTTCGGCGGTCTGGGCGGCGTTCAGCGGACGCAGCGCCGGGGAGGTGGCCCCCACCAGCAGCGGCGTCGCTATCAGGACGACCAGCCCGAGGGTGTGGGACGTGGAGAACATCAGCGCGCACACAACGAAGAACGCGAACACTGCCGCGATCGCCCTGCAGAACACGTCGAAGACGGCACCGAAGGTGTCGGAGTCCGACGACGAGATGCTCAGCACCTCGCCTGTCGGCAGCCGGCGCGACAGGACGTGGCCCAGTTGCGACGTCTTGCGGACCGCCAGCTTCACGGTGCCGTACAGCGAGATCAGCCAGCCGCGGACGGCGAGCGTGTGCTGGACGATGCCTCCCACGGCACCCGCCACCACCACGAGCGCGAGCAGCGCCGCCCAGGCGAGGGTGGCGTTCAGGTCGCCCCGCAGGATGCCCGTGTCGATCACCTTGCCGAGCAGGAAAGGGCTCAGTGTCCCCGGCAGCAACCACACCAACCCGAACAGCGCGTTGAGCGCCACCACGTCCGCCTGCACGCGCAGCGTCCACCACAGGAAAGCGGCTGGACTGCGCGTGTCGGGCGTGGACGTGGAGGCGTGCAGGTACGCGTCGACGCGGGGAGGGAAGTCGTGCATAGCCTCGCTACGTTACGCCGGATGGCCCGACTTCGTCACGCCGGATGTGACTACTCCGGGCGGTGGGTCTCGTCCTCGTGGGTAATGCCTACGTAGAATCGAGCCCACCTGAGCGAGAGGCCCACCATGCAGGTTGACTTCGCCCCTTCGCCACGCTCAAGCGTCGGACTGGAGTGGGAGCTCGCGCTGGTCGATGCCCAGACCCTCGAACTCGCTCCCGCCGCCGAACCGCTGCTGGACGTGCTCGGCTGGGACGACTCGGCGCCCATCCGCAAGGAGTACCTGAAGAACATGGTCGAGCTGGTGTCGTCCCCGCACCAGCGGGTGGCCGACGCCGTGGCGGACCTCGCAGGCAGCTTCGCCCGCGTCCGGGACGTGCTCGGCCCGCTGGGCTACAGGCTGCTCGGCACCGGCACCCACCCCTTCAGCATCTCGAAGCTGCAGCAGCCTTTCGAAGGCCCCCGCTACGACGTCGTCAAGGACCGCACGCAGTGGTGGGGACGCCAGATGGCGATCTGCGGCACCCACATCCACGTGGGGGTCGACCGCCGCGACCTCGCGTTGCCCGTGACCAACGGGCTGACGCGGTTCTACCCGTTCTTCCTCGCGCTGTCAGCCTCCTCGCCGTTCTGGGAGGGGGAGGACACCGGCTACGCCTCGCAGCGGACGATGCTGTTCCAGCAGTTGCCCACCAACGGGCTGCCGCACCAGCTCGACAGGTGGTCGGAGTTCGAGGCCTACGCCGCCGAGCTGTCCGACCTCGGCATGATCAACGTGCCGGGCGAGATCCGCTGGGACGTCCGTCCGTCGCCGAAGTTCGGGACGGTGGAGAACCGCACCGCCGACTCCCTCCCCACGCTCGCCGAACTCGGCTGCCTCGCCGCGCTCACCCAGTGCCTCGCCGAGTACATCGCCCGCGACTACGAGGGAGACCACGTGGTCGAGGACCTGCCGCCCTGGCTGGTGCGGGAGAACAAGTGGCGGGCCGCCCGCTACGGGCTGGACGCCGACGTCATCACCCCCGACCGTCCCGGACGGGTGCGGCAACTGCGCGAGTACCTGAAGGAATGGCTGGACAGGCTGCTCCCCGTCGCGCGCGATCTCGAATGCACCGAGGAACTGCTCTTCGCCGACACGCTCGCCGAGCGCGGGCCCTCGTACGTGCGCCAGCGTGCGGTGGCCGACGCCAACGGCGGCGACGTCCGGGCCGTCACCGCCGCCCTGCTGGACGAGACGGGCTCGACGACGCCGTTCCCGCCGGCCCGCTGAGGCGGTGCGGCGGCCGGTCGGGTCTCGTCAGGGAGGACGGGAGGCGACCAGCGGCTACCCTTCACCCGTGAAACCGTTCCTGCTGCTCGCCACGCGCGACCACGACGAGGCCGCCGCCGCCGAGTACAGGTCGGTGCTGCGCCACGCCGGGCTGCGGCCCGACGAACTCGTGCACCGGCGCGTGGAGAGCGAACCGCTGGGCCCTGTCGAGCTGCAGGACTACTCGGGCATCCTGCTCGGGGGCAGCTCCTTCAACATCTCCGACTCCGAGAAGACCCCCCTCCAGCAGCGGGTCGAGGCCGAGCTGTCGGCCCTGGTGGACAGGATCGTCGACGCCGACTTCCCGTTCCTCGGCCTGTGCTACGGCGTGGGCACCGTCACCACCCACCTCGGCGGCGTGGTCGACAAGACCTACTCCGAACCGGTCGGCGCCACGACTGTGACGCTCACCCCCGACGGTGTCGAGGACTCCCTGCTCGACGGCGTCCCGCCGGTGTTCCACGCGTTCGTCGGCCACAAGGAGGCGTGCAACGGCACCCCTCCGGGAGTCACGCTGCTCGCCACCGGTGAGCGCTGCCCCGTCCAGATGTACAGGGTGGGCGGCAATGTCTACGTCACCCAGTTCCATCCCGAACTCGACGCCGACGACCTCGCCGCCAGGATGCGGATCTACCAGCACGCCGGCTACTTCGACCCGAGCGAGTTGGACGACCTCATCGGCATGGCGTACGCGAGCAGGGTGAGCGGCGAGCAGCACCGGGTCCTGGCGAACTTCGTCCGCCGCTACCGGGCAGCCTGACGCCGCCCCGCCGTTCGGCGTCGCCGGGGCGGGTCGACCCACCCCGGCGTCCGCCGTCAGCCGACGGGACGCGACTTGGGCTGGTTCTCGGCGGTGAGGCCGGGATCACGCACCACGACGTCGCCGAGCACCTCGTCGATCCTCGCCATCAGTTCGGCGGGGATCACGACGCCCGACGCCTTCACGTTCTCGGCGACCTGCTCGGGACGGGAGGCGCCGATCAGGGCCGCCGTCAGGTTGTCGTTCTGCAGCACCCAGGCGACGGCGAGCTGGGCCATCGTGAGGCCGAGCTCGTCGGCGACCGGCTTCAGGCCCTGCACCCGGGTGAGCACGTCGTCCTTCATGAACCTGCCGATGGCCCCCGCGCCGCCCTTCTCGTCGGTCGCGCGCGAACCGGCGGGCGCCGGCTGCCCGGGGAGGTACTTGCCGGAGAGGACGCCCTGGGCCACCGGCGACCAGACGATCTGCGAGATGCCGAGCTCCTTGCACGCCGGCACCACCTCGGCCTCGATGACCCGCCACAGCATCGAGTACTGCGGCTGGCTGGAGACGAGCTGGAAGCCCAGCTCCTTGCTCAGCGCGTGGGCGGCTCGGATCTGGTCGACAGTCCACTCGCTGACGCCGATGTAGAGCGCCTTGCCCTGCCTGACGATGTCGGCGAACGCCTGCATCGTCTCCTCCAGCGGGGTCTCGTAGTCGTAGCGGTGCGCCTGGTACAGGTCGACGTAGTCGGTCCTCAGGCGCTTCAGCGAGCCGTTGATCGACTCCATGATGTGCTTGCGCGACAGGCCGGAGTCGTTGGGACCCTTCGGGCCGGTCGGCCAGAAGACCTTGGTGAAGATCTCCAGCGATTCCCTGCGCTCGCCCTTCAGGGCGTCGCCCAGCACCGTCTCGGCGGCGGTGTTGGCGTACACGTCGGCGGTGTCGAAGCTCGTGATGCCCGCATCGAGGGCGGCGCGCACGCACTGGGCGGCGGTGTCGTTCTCGACCTGCGAGCCGTGGGTCAGCCAGTTGCCGTAGGTGATCTCTGACACCTTCAGGCCCGAGTTGCCCAGGTAGCGGAACTTCATCGTGCGTACTCCTTCTCGTGCATCGGCTTGCAGCGGACGAGCCCCCCCCGGGT
>JAEWIK010000143.1 GCA_023387135.1 Actinomycetes bacterium
GCCGCGAACCTGTGGGTGATCACCGATGTGATGGACGCCGCCAGCGACGGGGATGTCGAGAGCATGGACGACATCAGGTACCAGGTCTCGAACATCTCCCGGCCGTAGATGCCCTTCAACGTGATCATGTGGGTGATGACCTTGCCCCAGTCGATCGCGTACTGCTCCTTGGGCAGGCCGAGCATCGCGACCCTCGCACCGTGGTTGAGGTTCGCCAGCATCTCCGTCACCGCGGCCGGCGAGCCCGACATCTCCAGCCCGACGTCGAAGCCCTCCTGCATGCCGAGGTCGCGCTGCGCCTGCTCGAGCCGCTCGCGTCCGACGTTCACGACGCGGTCGGCGCCGGCCTTGGTGGCGAGCGCGAGCCTGTCGTCCGAGAGGTCCGTCACCACGACGTGGCGCGCCCCGGCGTGGCGGGCTATCGCCGCCGCCATCACCCCGATCGGGCCCGCGCCGGTGATCAGGACGTCCTCGCCCACCAGCGGCCACTGCAGCGCCGTGTGCGTCGCGTTGCCGAGCGGGTCGAAGATCGCACCCAGGTCGGCGTCCACGAAGTCGGGCTGCACCCACACGTTGGTGGCCGGGATGACCACGTAGTCGGCGAACGCGCCGTCGCGGTTCACCCCCACCCCGCTGGTCCTTATGCAGAGGTGGCGCCTGCCCGCGCGGCAGTTCCTGCAGCGTCCGCACACGATGTGGCCCTCGCCGGACGCCTTCACGCCCACGTCGATGCCGTGCACCTCGGCACCGACCTCGACGACCTCGCCGTAGAACTCGTGGCCGATCACCATCGGCGGGCTGACGTTCTCGGCCGCCCAGTCGTCCCACGCCTGCAGGTGGAGGTCAGTCCCGCAGAGTCCCGCCCGCAGGACGCGGATCTTCACCTCGGCAGGACCGCAGACGGGTTCGGGCAGGTCGACCAGCGAAAGCCCCGGCCCCGCCACAGTCTTCGCCAGCGCTCTCATGAGTACCTCCTCGTGACCGGCGGCTCGCACCCGGGCCACCTGCGCCATCTTGTCCCCATCCGGCCCGTGGACGAAAACGAAGGGCCCCGGAGAGAACTCCGGAGCCCCACGTCAGGTCAGCCGATCACGGCCACCACGTGTACTTGCCTGCGTTGGGATCGGCCGAGTTGTCGATCACCACCGAGCGCATGATCTTGTCGGCGATGGTCTGGCGCTTGCTGTCCCACAGCGGGAACAGCCAGCCGACGAGGCAGATCGCGCTGTCGATGATGTGTGCGAACTGCCTGATGATGCCGTTGGCCAGGCCGATCGGCTGGCCCGTGGACTCGCCCACGAGCTTCAGCTTGGCGATGCTCTTGCC
Source organism: Actinomycetes bacterium (assembly GCA_023387135.1). GTDB lineage: Bacteria > Actinomycetota > Actinomycetes > Propionibacteriales > Propionibacteriaceae > Propionicimonas. Next base: position 1,327 of record JAEWIK010000143.1, read on the forward strand.
GAGCGTCACGCCGGTCGTCCCGTTCTTGTAGCCGACGTAGAGGAACCACGCCAGGCTCAGGACGGAGCTCAGCGTGCTGCGCAGCGCGTCGTTCGGGATGATGCCGAGCACGATCGAGATGACGATGGACGGCGCCACCCAGTCGATCAGGCCACCGAGGGCACGCTTGGGCCAGTCGGCGAGCGGTGCCCCGCCCAGCGTCGGGCCGGACGTCGGGCCCACCGGCGCGTAGCCCTGGGAGCCGTACGCCGGCTGCTGCCCGTAGGGATCTACCGACGGGTACGCGCTCGGGTCGTTCGGCGGGTACGTGCCGGGCTGCTGCCCGAAGGACTGTGCGGGCGGGTAGGACGGCTGGCCGGGGTAGGCCGGCGGCGGGGTGTACTGCCCCTGATCCGGCGGCGGGCTGTAAGGCCCCTGCTCGGGCGGCAGGTCGAAGCCGCCGGGCTGGGACGGCGGCTCGTAACCGCCGGGTTGATCGTAGGGCGCGCCCGGTTCCGGCGTCCCGCCCTGGGGCGGGTTCTTGCCGTCGCCGTCGGAGCTTGCTGGCGGCCAGTTCTGGTCGGACATAAAAGCCTCCTACTGACTTCTTTGTCGGCATCCTAGGGGGCCAGCGCCCGCAGGGATATAGAGCACCCGTGATGATTCCGAGATAATCGAGGGGTGGCATTGGCAGTCAGCCCCGCACAATTCTCGCCGGTCAGGGCGTTGGCGTCGGCCGCCTGGCTGGCCGCGGCGGGGTTGGCGCTCAGCGCGGTGAAGGCGTTCGCCGGTGTCGGAATCCCCTGCCCGTGGCGGGCGGTGACCGGCACGCTGTGCCCGTTCTGCGGCGGTACGACGCTCGGCGTCCACCTGCTGCACGGTGAGGTCGGGCAGGCGTTCGCCGCCAACCAGTTCGTGTTCGTGCTGCTCGCCGGCTACACGCTGGCGGTGGTCGCGTGGATCGTGGAGGCGCTGGGCGGGCCCGCTCTTCGTCCGCCACGCAGGCTGCGCAGCCCTGCGCTGTGGTGGATGGTGTTCGGGGTGTGTGCGGTGGCCTTCATGGTCGTCCGCAATGTCATCGGCTGAGTGAGAGCTCCGAGGACGACCCGGGGGTGATGCCCCAGGCCGCTCCCCTCCCGGTCAACCCCCCATGCCTTTGACGACCAGGCGTCGGGGTCAGTCTGACATCACCGGTAAGGGTCTGCGTTAACGGAAATCGGCACACGATAAGGCGGGCACCGGCTACCTTGTCTCTTGTCGAGTTCGGCGCCGGGGACATGGGGGGCGCCCTCCCGACTGGGCTTGGGAGGGCCGACATGGGACGAGAAGGTGCCTACGGGCATGCAGTCAGGAGCCTTCAATTACTGCTGGAGGCTTACTGCGGTGAACCGTTGCCGGAGTGGCCGGTCTTTGCCGCCACCCTGAAGTTCATCCACCTGGCGCCCAACGAAGTGCTGTTCCGCGCCGGCGACGTCCACCCCTTCCTCTACCTCGTGCAGAGCGGCCTGCTCCGCATCCAGGGCACCACCCGTTCGGGCCACACGTCCACGATCTTCTTCTCCGAGGAGGGGGACGTGCTGGCGTCGATGACCGCCCTCTCCCCCCGGGCCGCGCACAGGGTGTTCACCCGTGGGCTGCACCCGCGTGAGCAGGACCTCCGTCCGGCTGTCGAGGGACGCGCGCTGCACACGGCGAGCGCCATCGAGCGCAGCACGCTGCTGCGGGCCGACTACCGCGTCATCGAGCAACTCGCACGGCTGCACCCGGCGTGGGGACGGGTGAGCGCGTCCTTCTCGGTCGTCTACGCGATGACGCTGCAGGCCGACGCCATCTCGTCGAGGGACGCCCCCGAGGAGCGCTACCGCGCCATGCTCAGCGAGCACCCCGACCTGATCTCGCGGCTCACCCAGCGCGACCTCGCGTCGTACCTCAACGTCACCGAGGTCACGATGTCGCGCATGGTGAAGCGCGTCCGCGAAGAGGACGCCGGCACCGACACCGACGACGGGTCTCTGGATGACCCGGGCACAATGGCCGGGTGACCGAGAGCGCAGCAGAACCGAGCCTGTACGAGCGGGTGGGCGGGCACGACACGTTCGTGAAGCTCGTCGACGCCTTCTACGCCGGCGTGGCGGACGACCCCGACCTGCGCGCGCTCTACCCGGAGGAGGACCTCGGCCCGGCCAACGAGCGGCTGCGGAAGTTCCTCGAGCAGTACTGGGGCGGGCCGCGCACCTACTCCGAGGAGCGCGGGCATCCGCGACTGCGGATCAGGCACCAGCCGTTCGCCGTCACCCCGGCCCAGCGCGACAGGTGGCTCACCCACATGAACGCCGCCCTCGACTCGCTCGACCTGCCCGAGCGCGAGCTGGCCGAGTTCCGCGACTACGTGATGCGGGCGGCGCAGTTCATGGTGAACTCGTTCGACTGACGCCTACTTGCGCTGGGAGTAGCTGACGCCCGGCTTGGTGGGGCCCAGCAGTTCGGGCACCGTCACGAACGTGTAGCCGGCCTTGCGCAGCTTGTCGATGAGCGTGGGCAGCGCGTCCCTGGTGGACTGGTGGATCTCGTGCAGCAGCACGATCGACCCCGGCTTGACCTGCTTGAGCACCGTGCTGATCGTCTTCGCGCTGTCGAGGGTCGCCCAGTCGCGCGAGTCGACGTTCCACAGGATCTGCGCGAGGCCGAGTTCGCGTTCGACCTCACGCACCGTGTCGTTGCACTCGCCGTAGGGCGGACGCAGCAGCGTCACCTTCTGGCCTGACGCGTGCTCGATGGCCTTGCTCGTCCGGGTGAGCTCGGACGCGATGACGCTCGCCTTCAGCGGCCAGAACTCGGGGTGACTGTAGGAGTGGTTGCCGACGACGTGGCCCTCCTCGACCATGCGGCGGACGGCGGCGGGGTGCTCCTTCACGCGCTGCCCCAGCACGAAGAACGTGGCCTTGACGCCCTTGGCCTTCAGGGTGTCGAGGAGCTGGCCAGAGTCGGCGCTCGGGCCGTCGTCGAAGGTGAGCGCCACGCACTTGGCCTTGCGGCACTTCTTCGCGGACGGCTGGTGGGCCGGCGCCGTGGGCGGGGTGACCGCCGGTGGCGGCGTTGTCACGTTCCGCGCCGTCACGTTCGGGGCCGGGCCCGTCGGCGGCGGTGTCGTCGGGTCGGGCGTCGGGGTGTCGTCGGGAGGCACGGCGAGTTGCCCGAAGGTGGGCCGCGGCTGGACGGTCTGGATCACGAGCGGAGTCCGGGTCGGAGGTGGAGGAACTGGACGATCGGGACGCACCTGCGCGCACCCCGTGAGCACCACCCCCAGCGCCACGACCGCGCCGACCATGCGCGCCGCGTACCGGGGGAAGGAGTTCACCCCGGCAGGGTAAGCACGGCGTCGGCGCGCCTCCGAATCCGGCCCGGCGTGTCGCCCCGGACGCGACGAGGGTCGCAAAGCCCCTCGTCCGGAAGGGTGATGTTCACCTGAAGATGCCCCTGGAGCGGAGGTGCTCCGTTAGGGTGTCGTTGCCTCACAGAAAGGGCACCCCTTCATGGCCCTCACCCCGGCTCGTTCCCGTCTGGTCGCCAGTGCCCTCGCAGCGGCGCTCATCGCAGGCCTCATCTCGACCCCGGCCCACGCCGCGCCCGACAAGGGCACCGACCCCACTCTGCCGCCGCTGGGCACCGCGCACGCGGCCACGACGCGCACACGGCCGACGTCGTCGGCGGGCCTGGCTGACGACGGCGTCGCCAAGGCCTACCAGCAGTGGCGCAAGGGCACCTTCAAGCAGCGCAAGGGTGTGCGCAAGGGTTCGCTGCGCGTCCAGATCGAGCACGACAAGGGAGGAAGCGCCGCCGCGACCGCTCGCAAGCTCGGCGCCACCAACGTCACCGAGGTCACCCCGACAGTCCTCGTCGCCGACGTCCCGTTCGACAAGCTGCGCACCCTGCAGGACCGGTCCTTTGTCGACACGGTGAAGGTTCCCCCGACGGTCAACGTGCTCCCCGACGACGGTCTCAGCAAGAGCCTCGCCATCGCCCCACCCGCGGACGGTCAGGAAGTTCTGGCAAAGACGAACGCGGCCGCCTGGCATGCCGCGGGTGTCACGGGGACGGGCGTGAAGATCGGCGTCATCGACTTCTTCGACAGCTTCTACCGGGACCGCGCCGCGGGGGCGGGCGAGCTGAAGACGAGCTCCATCGCAGGCACCTACTGCCGCTACAACGGAGTCGCGTGCGACATCTGGTCTTCCGATTCGGAGCACGGCGTCGGAGTCATCGAGATCCTGAACGACATGGCGCCCGGCGCGACGCTCTACCTGGCGTCCGCCAACACCCTCGCGGACACCAAGGCGGCCGTGGACTACTTCGCCAGCAAGGGTGTCAAGATCATCACCCGTTCGCTCACGGCCGCTTACGACGGTCCCGGCGACGGCACGGGCCCCTCCGACGCTCTCGTGGACTACGC
>JAEWIK010000146.1 GCA_023387135.1 Actinomycetes bacterium
CAGGTAGGCGGTCAGTTCGTCGACGACATCGGGGCGCAGTTCGGCGGGCAGCCGTTCCGCTGACGCGTCGAGGTAGCGCTGGGCGGCCGCGCGGGCGTCCGCCGAGAGCAGTTCGAGTGAGGTGATCATCGTCCCTCCAGGACCTTGGCCATGGCGGCTGTCACTGCATCGAAGGCGGCAGCCATGGCCTGAAGCTGCCCGCGTCCGGCGGGGGTGAGGGTGTAGTACTTGCGGGGCGGCCCGACCGGCGATTCCTGCCAGGTGGTGCGGACGAGGTCCGCCTTGGCCAGCCTGGCGAGCAGGGGGTAGACGGTCCCTGCTGTGATGGCCAGCGCAGGATGTGCCGCCAGGTCATCGACGAGCTGGGAGCCGTACTTCGGCTCCCCGGCGAGGAGTCCCAGAACCGCGAGTTCCAGCACTCCCTTGCGAAGTTGTGAGGCCCAGGCCTCTTGTTCAGTGGGCACAGCAGGATGGTATGACCAGCTAGCTGGTTGTGCAAACTAGCTGCCAGCGTCAGCTAGCAGGCGAGGCACGCTAGTGCCACGGGCGGCCCTGTGGGGTGGCCGGGGGGACGGGTTACTCGGCTTCGGCTTCCCTGTCGAGCCAGGCCGCGACCACCTGCGCTTCCTCGTCCGGCGTGAGGCCGGTCAGCACCGCGTCGGGTTGCCCGCGGAACCACGCGAGCGTGTCACGGGCGGTTTCCGCGAGCGGACGGAGGTCCAGCCCGGCCTCGAAGGCCGGCTCGGCATCGTGGGACTGCATGCCGTCGGCCTCGGGACGCGGCAGCCACAGCGGCAGGGAGCGCGGTCCCACCCAGGGCTGGACTCCCTGCGCCTCCAGGAACGTGCGCGGCACCCAGACGAGCACCGGGGCGACGTCGCAGCCCTCGGCCACCCGGGTCAGCAGTTCGCCGATCCCCAGCGGCTGCGAGATGGCGTCCCACGTCCCCTCGGTGCGGTTCTCGGCGAGATCCACGAGCCAGGACGCGAGGTCGCGGACGTCGATCACCTGGACGGGGTCCTCGGGATTGCCGGGGACGAGGACGGGGCCCGCCGCGCGGGCCATCCGCACCGGCCAGTAGGTGAAGCGGCCGGTCGGGTCGCCCGGGCCGACGATGAGCCCGGGTCGCACGATCGAGGCAGACACGGCGCCGGCGGTCACCGCCTGCTCGCAGGCGACCTTCATGCCGCCGTAGGCGGCGGGGTTCTCGCGCAGGTCGACGTCCTCGGTGATCGGCTCGACGAGCGGGGCTCCGGGCCGCTGTCCAGGGGTCGCCTCGTCGGAGTACACGCTGACCGTCGACACGAACACCCAATGGGCGTCGGGCAGCGCCTCGACGGCACGCTTCACCCGGGACGGGTGGCGCGCGACGTCCACGACGGCGTCGAAACCGCGCAGCTCGTCCGGCCACCGGTCGTCCCTGTCGTACTTCACGAAGCCGGCGCCCGTCGGCACGCCGCCCGACAGCCCGCGATTGGCGCAGACGACCTCGTGCCCGCGCAGGACCGCTTCGGCGGCGGTCGCCTTGGAGAGGAAGACCGAGCCGCCCAGTACCAGAATCCGCATGGGCCAACAGTTCCGTCAGGCTCGGGCGCGGACAAGTGCCTTCCGCTCTCGGCGGACGCCGCACGGGACTGCCGACCGGGGTGTGGTCGGGCGGCGAAGGGCCCGGCTACTGGGAGAGGAAGCCGCTGCCGAAGAGCAGGAACCCGAGCACCAGCAGCACCAGGCCGCTGATCACGACGAACCAGCCGCTCTGGAAGAACCCCAGGCGGGGTGCTGCCTGCGGCGTTCCCGTGACGAACGGGTAGGCAGCGGGCGCGGCCGGCTGCGGAGCGAGCCGCGACGGCTGCCCGGGCAGGACGTAGGGCGTCCACGAGTTGCCGTCCCACCACCTGATGGTGGCGTCAGGCTCGTGGAAGTACCAGCCCGCCTGTGGCAGTTCCATCGTCACAGGCCTCCCTTCCCGCGTGCGGATGCCTGCCCCATCGTGGCCGATCACCGCCCGCTCCGCGGCAGAGTCCACGAGGTGACGCTCAGAGGGCGTTGCCGATCCGCTCCGAGAACTCGACGAGCCGGTTGGAGAAGCCCCACTCGTTGTCGTACCAGCCGAGCACCTTGACCTGGTTGCCCACCACCTCCGTCAGCGGGGCGTCGAAGATCGACGAGTACTGGTTGCCGACGATGTCGGCAGACACCAGCGGTGCCTCCGAGTACTGCAGGTAGTGCCGCAACCGGTCCGAGGCCGCCGCCTCGCGGAAGGCCTGGTTGACCTCGTCGACGCTCGCGCGGTTCTTCACGACGACCGTCAGGTCGGTGATCGAGCCGACAGGCACTGGCACGCGCAGCGCGAACCCCGTCAGCAGGCCGTCGAGTTCGGGGATGACCTTGCCGATGGCCTTCGCGGCGCCCGAGGACGTCGGGATGGTCGACATGGCGGCGGCCCGCGCCCGGCGAAGGTCGGAGTGCGGGGCGTCGTGCAGGCGCTGGTCGCCGGTGTAGGCGTGGATGGTGGTCATCAACCCGCTCTCGATGCCGAAGCTGTCGTTGAGCACCTTCGCCAGCGGTGCGAGCGAGTTGGTGGTGCACGAGCCGTTCGAGAAGACGTCGGACGAGGCCGGGTCGAGGGTGTCGTCGTTCACGCCGAGCACGAACGTCGGGACGTCGCCCTTGGCCGGTGCGGAGATGATGACCTTGCGGGCGCCGCCCTTGAGGTGGGCGGCCGCCTTGGCGCCGTCGGTGAAATGGCCCGTCGACTCGATGACGACGTCGGCGCCGAGATCGCCCCAGCCGATGGCCGCGGGGTCGGTCTGGGAGAACACCTTGATGGTCTTGCCCTGGACGACCAGGGCGCCGTCCTCGACGTGGACGTCGGGCAGGTGGCCCGAGATGGAGTCCCACTCGAGCAGGGTTGCCAGGGTCCTGGCGTCGGTGAGGTCGTTGACCGCCACCACCTCGACGTCAGCCTCGTTGGCGAGAGCGGCGCGGAGGTAGCTGCGTCCGATCCTTCCGAAGCCGTTGATGCCGATGCGCACTGTCATTGTCACTTCTCCCTCAGGTTGTCGGGTCTTGTGGTCGTGGGGCGGCCCTGCCGCCGGGTTGGGACGCGTGCAGCAGGTCGAGCGCGCCGGCACAGGCCGACTCGAGCGCGCCGGGGTCCTGCTCGGCGATGGCCAGCACGTACCCGCCCTGGAGGATGGCCATCAGGGTGTGCGAGAGCCGCTCGGGGTCGAGGTCGCTGGCGAGTTCGCCGGCGTCGATCGCCTCGGCGAGGACGCGTTCCCAGCTCGCGCGCATCCTGGTGAAGGTGCGGGTGATGGGCTCCAGCAGGACGGGGTCCGCCACGACCTGCGGGTCCTGGGTCATGCGTCCGACCTTGCAGCCCCTGAGGGCGTCGCGGGGGCGTGCCAGGTAGGCCTCGATGCGTCCGAGCGGGTCGCCCGGGCCTTCCAGGTCGGCGACCGCCGGCAGCAGGTCTTCGCAGTTGCGTTCGAGGGCGGCGAGCGCGAGGTCACGCTTGCTGGGGAAGTGGTGGTACATGCTCCCTTGGCCGACGCCCGAGCGTTCCCTGACCTCCCGAGGACTGGTGTCCGCGTAGCCGCGCTCCCACATCAGCTCGCTCATCGTCGACACGAGCGCCTCTCGGGAATCCATGCCGCCACTGTACATACCTCTAGGTACAGTCGGCCACTCGCGGTGATGAAATGTCCCCGTTCGGGTGACTGTGTCCCCCGGAGGGCCTACCTAGACTGCCCGTAGGGGTACACCTGCAAGGTCGTCACTGGCGGCGCGGGGAGAAGCGGACGCCTTGGGCGCCGCCGGCGGAGGAAGCGTAGGAGCCGGAAGACTCCTAGTCGGGGGCCGATGAACCGCGCACTGCAGGAGAAGCGGGGGGGGCGGGCGGGCCCCCCGCCC
>JAEWIK010000337.1 GCA_023387135.1 Actinomycetes bacterium
GTCCGCGACACCGCCCGCGGGCCGACGTCGAGGACGTGCTCGACGTGGGCGGCGTCCGGGCGCACCCCGTCGGCGCGCAGGGCGGTCAGCAACTGGGTGAGCAGCAGCGGGCTGCCGCCCGTCGACTCCAGGCAGACGTCGAGGAAGGGCTTGTCGGGCGCGGAGCCGAGCTGGTCGACGATGATCCGCGCGATGGAATCGGCGGTGAGCGGCCCCGGCCGGACGACTGTGGTGGCCGGGTCGTGGGTCAGCGCCCCGAGAAGGAGCGGATCCACCCCCGGTTCGGCGTCCCGCAGGCCCGCGACGAGCAGGACGGGTTGGCCCTCCAGCCGCCGGGCGAGGTACTCGAGAAAGCGCAGCGACGGCCTGTCGCACCAGTGCAGGTCGTCCACGCTCAGCAGGACCGGGCCCTCCTCGGCGAGGTTGAGCACCAGCCAGTAGAGGCCGTGCAGCGCGGCGAACGAAGCCCCCTGCCCCGCCTCCGGGTCGAGGTCGCCGAACACCACGGCCGCCGACGCCGCGGCGCCGGCGAGCAGCCGCTCCCGCCGCTCGGGGACCGCGAGGTCGGCCTCGAAGAGCTGTCGCACCACCCCGAAGGCGAACTCCTGCTCGAGCTCGCTGCCGCGCGCCGACAGCACCCGCATGGTCTGACGCGCGTCGCGCCGGAATTCCGCAAGCAGCCGGCTCTTGCCGATGCCTGCCGGTCCTTCGACGAGGACGAGGGAGCCGTCTCCGGCGGCAGCCGCAGAGAGCCTGGCCTGAAGTTGGCCGAGCTCGCGCCCCCGCTCGAAGAGACCCTCCACGCGCGGCATGCTAACCGCGCCGAAAGTCGCCGTCTGTGAGCAATTAGGCTCTCCGCACGCCGGCCGCCGAACGCAGCGTCGCCACGGTGCCGTCCACCCGCTCGGGGTGCCGGTTCACGCGCTGGCGGAGCCTGCCTTCCACCACCTGCTGGCAGAGCATGACAGTCTCGGGCAGCAGATCGACCCCTAACCTGCGGGCCTGATGGGTGAGCCGGGCCACGAGCCGCTGCACAGCCGGACGGTTGCCGGCCGCGTGCTCGGTACGGACCCGCGCGCACAGCAGCAATTCGTCATCGGGGGCGACCACCAGCGCCCGTCCCGCAGCCCAGCGGGCGAGGTCGACGTCGCCCGCGGCGAGCGCGAGGTCCACGAGCACCAGCCCGGCGTCCCGCAGGATCGCACCGACGTCGCTGCGGAGCTCCTCCGCCCAGAACCACTGCCCGGGGGCGGCGTCCGCCAAGAGTTCGCCGCGCACGAGGTCGAGCACCGCGACGAGCTCGCGCGCCCCCAGCCGGTTGACGCCGCCGGCGGTGAGCAGCCGCAGCCTCTGGACGTCAGACGTCACCTCGTCACTCAGCCTGATGCGGCCCGAGTAGGCGTCGGGCAGGTAGGCCTCGCCGTCCTGGTTCGTCCCCAGCCAGCTGCGCAGGCGGCTCATGTTCGAGCGCCGCGTGCTCTCGGCGATGCCGAGCCCTGCCGCCATCTGGGAGGCGGTCCGTCCGGGGAACTCCAGCAGCCAACTGCACAGCTCGATGAGCTGGGTGCGCGAGCGGACGGGTTCGGCGCCGGCGGCGTCGACGAGGTCGACCGGGCCGATGAGGGTCACCTCGGGGCCCGGCCGGCGGGCGGGGCTGAGGCTCACGATGTCCACTGGTTCGGAGCTCCTTCGTTCTGGCAGTCGGGGGGTTTCCTCGTTCCACCACGGCGCGGCGAGCGTCGGGTCGCTCTCGGCGAGCGCGTACAACGCCGTCACGGCGTCCCTGGTGGCGGCGGGAATCGCCGACGCCACGAGCGCCGGCGCGTCGCCGAGCCTGCCGCGCGGCCGCCACGGGTCACCGAACAACGACCACGACGCCCGGCTCCCGTCCGCGACGGGCAGCACGACGGCCACCCCGCACGGCTCGCCGTCGAGCAGGGAGTCCAAGTCGCGCAGGGTGGCGTCGTCGAGGACGTCCTGGAAGAGGAAGACGCAGGGCGCGACGGCCTCCGCGCGCTCGGGGTCGACCCGCAGGACGCGTAGTCGCGTGCCCCGCAGTGCGTCCCGACGCCCCGCCACGCACGTGCGCAGCGAGGCGAGCGCCGCCTGCACGTCGCCGACGTGCTTGACCTCGTCACCGCCGGCGGCGGCGGCGAAGCCCGCGTCGGTGCCCACGACAGTCAGGCCGGTCTCGGCGGCCCAGGGCGCGCACGTGAGTTCGACAGCCATGGACGCGAGGCTCGCCGCCTGCAGTTCGGCCGAGGTCGCGGCGACACCGAGCACTCCCGACGATTCGAGGTCGATCATCACCGTGTCGCCGGCGTCGTCGGCCCCCAAGCTCACCAGCGCCGGGAAGGCGCAGGGGTGCACGAGCGCGGGGCTCGCCGGCCCTGTCTCTGCCTGCACCCGCCAGCACGTGGCGTCGCCGGTGAAGCCGAGAGGAGGAAGGGAGGTGGGGGCGGCCCACGCGAAGGCCACCTCCTCGGCGGTGACCTGCACCTGCGCGAGGTCGGGCAGCGGGGTCGACGTCTCGAAGCAGTGCTTGCCGATCGCCCGCAGCGACCATTCGAGCAGCTTCGCCCGGTCGGGGGACGCGCGACGGCCGAGCGCCGCCTGGACGCGCAGCAGTTGCTCGTCGGGCTGGGGAGCCCGCCGGCCCGGGAGGCGCGTGCGCTGTTGCCGGT
>JAEWIK010000367.1 GCA_023387135.1 Actinomycetes bacterium
TTCGGCGAACAGGTCCGGGTACTCCTTCAGCCCGGTGTCGGTGTCGAGGAAGATGACTCCCTGGCGCTCGAGCTCCTCGTTGATCTTGTGGTAGACCACCTCGGACTCGTACTGCGCGGCGACACCCGCCACGAGCCGCATCTTCTCGGCCTCGGGGATGCCCAGCCTGTCGTAGGTCTTCTTGATGTCGTCGGGGAGCTCTTCCCAGGTCGTCGCCTGCTTCTCCGTCGAACGGACGAAGTACTTGATCGAGTCGAAGTCGATCCCCGACAGGTCGGCTCCCCAGGCGGGCATCGGCTTGCGGTCGAAGAGCCGCAGCGCCTTCAGCCGGGTCTGGAGCATCCACTCGGGCTCGTTCTTCAGCGCGGAGATGCCGCGGACGACCTCCTCGTTCAGGCCGCGGGTGGCGTTCGCCCCGGCGGTGTCGTCGTCGCGCCAGCCGTACGCGTAGCTGCCGAGCGCCTTGAGGTGCTCCTCCTGGGTGGCGCCCAGACCGGGGGCCACGGGGGCGGTCGAAGTCATCTGACTATTCCTCGCTTTCGGTCGTCAAGACCTTGCCTTCATCGATTCGTCGCGCGGCCACCGGCCTGGGGACGTGCGTGGTACACACACCGTCCCCGTGCGCGATGGTGGCGAGCCGTTGCACATGGGAGTCCAACATCTGCGAGAAGGCCCTCGTCTCGGCCTCACACAGTTCAGGGAACTCGGCCGCCACGTGGGCAACCGGGCAATGGTACTGGCACAGTTGGACGCCGCTGGCGACTGGTTGCAGCGAGGCAACGAAGCCCTTGGCGGTCAACGCCTCTACCAACGCCTCGGCCCGGGAGGGGTATTCCCCCTTGACCTCGTCGAAGCGGGATTCGACGTCCGCCACGACCTGCCTGGCGAACTGCTTCACCGCCTCGTCGCCCCCCACCTGCTGGAGGTAGCCGAGCGCCTGGATGGCGAGCTGGTCGTAGGCCTGGTAGAACTCCGCGCGGCCGGCGTCGGTGAGGGCGAAGACCCTGGCGGGACGCCCGCGTCCGCGATGTCCGTACACGCGCTGCTCGCGGGAGGTGAGGTGGCCCATCTCGATCAGCACGGCCAGATGCCGCCTGATGGCGGCAGGCGTCAGGCTGAGTTGTTTGGCCAAGTCATTGGCAGTTGACGGCCCGTGCTGCAAGATGGCTCGTGAGACCCGGGAACGAGTGGAAGCGTCTGACTCCACCTGGGCCGGGTCCACAGGCTCCGCTAGCGGTGTGGGGGTTGCACCCGGAGCATTTTTCACAACACCATCTTGTCGTTAATCGGCCGGAAGCTCAACCCGCGCGCCACCGGTTGAGCGCTGAGCGCAATTCGTGAGCCCCTGAGAGCCCTGGCGACCAGGGGTTGAGCGCGAAACGCCCAATCCTTGGGCCTGGCCTGCAAACTACGACGCTGCGTCGTAGTCTTCGATGGGCGAAATCGGCCTTGTCAGCACGAAGCTGGCCGGGACGACGCGGCCCACCATTCCAGATGCCGTTGTCCGAAGGAATTCTTGTGAATACCGCCGCATCGACTGATGCACACTCCTCACCTGACCGCGCGCCACGACGCGTGCGGTCCGCCCTGCTGGGCATGCTGGGCCTCGCCGCCCTGACCTTGTCCGCCTGTTCCTCCGGCGGGGGCACCCCTGCCGAGCACGGTGGCGGCGAAGCCAACCTCCAGTTGCCCGAGTCGCTGCGCGACGGCACTGTCACCATCCTCGGCATGAACGGCCTCTGGCCGCTCTACGTGGGCCTGGTGCTCTGCGTCCTCGGCCTGCTCTTCGGTGTCTGGACGTACTCGCGACTGAAGTCGCTGCCCGTCCACGAGTCGATGAAGCAGATCTCCGAGCTCATCTACACGACCTGCAAGGCGTACCTGGTGAAGCAGGGCAAGTTCCTGCTGCTGCTGTGGGCCTTCATCGCCGTCGTCATCGTCGTGTACTTCGCGGTGTCGGGGACGGCCCCGTGGCAGATCGGCGTCATCCTCGCCTTCTCCCTAGTCGGCATGGCCGGCTCCTTCGGGGTGGCGTGGTTCGGCATTCGCATCAACACCTTCGCGAACTCCCGCACCTCGCACGCGTCGCTGGAGGGCAAGAAGTGGGGCGTCCACGACATCCCCACCCGTTCCGGCATGTCCGTCGGCATGGTGCTGATCTCGCTCGAACTGCTGCTGATGCTCATCATCCTGGTCTTCCTCCCGGTCGACCTGGCGGGCAAGGCGTTCATCGGCTTCGCCATCGGCGAGTCCCTCGGCGCCTCCGCGCTGCGTATCGCGGGCGGCATCTTCACCAAGATCGCCGACGTGGGCTCCGACCTCATGAAGATCGTCTTCAAGATCGACGAGGACGATCCCCGCAACCCGGGCACCATCGCCGACTGCACCGGTGACAACGCCGGCGACTCGGTCGGCCCGTCCGCCGACGGCTTCGAGACCTATGGCGTCACCGGCGTCGCGCTCATCACGTTCATCCTCCTGGGTGTTGCCCAGGTGGGCGGTGTGGACGCCAAGCTGCAGGCGGTCCTGCTGATCTGGATCTTCGCGATCCGCTCGATCATGCTGGTCGCCTCGGCGCTCTCCTTCTTCGCCAACGAGGCGTACGCCAAGCGTTCCTACGGTGACACCGATTTCGACTTCGAGAAGCCGCTCAGCTCGCTGGTGTGGGTTACCTCGATCGTCTCCATCGCGCTCACCTTCGCGTGCTCGGCGTTCCTGCTCAACGGCAACGGGGTCAGCGCGAACCTGTGGTGGCAGCTCTCGATCATCATCTCCTGCGGCACGCTCGCAGGCGCCCTGATCCCCGAGCTGGTGAAGGCCTTCACCTCCACGAACTCCGCGCACGTCAAGGAGGTCGTGAAGTCCTCCGAGCAGGGCGGTCCGTCGCTGAACATCCTGTCCGGCTTCGTGGCGGGCAACTTCGCCGCGTACTGGCTGGGCATCGTGATCATCGGCCTCATGGCCATCGCCTTCGTCGTCGCCCAGGCCAGTGGCCTCGACGCCGCCCTCGGCACCCTGCCCGGCGCCTCCGCCGTGTTCGCCTTCGGCCTCGTGGCCTTCGGCTTCCTCGGCATGGGCCCGGTCACCATCGCCGTCGACTCCTACGGGCCGGTCACCGACAACGCGCAGTCCGTGTACGAACTGAGCCGCATCGAGTCCATCCCCGGCATCGACTCCGAGATCGAGAAGACCTACGGCTACAAGCCGGCCTGGACCCAGGCCAAGGCCATGCTCGAGGAGAACGACGGCGCGGGCAACACCTTCAAGGCGACCGCGAAGCCGGTGCTCATCGGCACCGCCGTCGTGGGCGCGACCACGATGATCTTCTCGATCATCCTGTTCCTCGCCCAGAACCTCGCAGGTGACCAGCCGCTCACCGACCTGAGCCAGGTCGCCGCGCTGCTGAGCCCGATCCACGCTCCGTTCCTGCTCGGTCTCATCACCGGTGGCGCCATGATCTTCTGGTTCACCGGTGCCGCCACCCAGGCGGTCACGACCGGCGCGTACCGGGCGGTCGAGTACATCAAGGGTCACATCCACCTGGATCCGAACGCCGACGCGAAGGCGTCGACCAAGGACTCCAAGGAGGTCGTGGAGATCTGCACCGACTACGCCCAGAAGGGCATGCTGGTGATCTTCCTGGCCATCTTCTTCGGCACCCTCGCCTTCGCCTTCATCGAGCCGTACTTCTTCATCGGCTACCTGATCGCGATCGCGGTCGTCGGCCTCTTCCAGGCCATCTTCATGGCGAACGCGGGCGGCGCCTGGGACAACGCCAAGAAGATCGTCGAGACCGACATGGGCATGAAGGGCACCGACCTGCACGACGCGACAGTCGTCGGCGACACGGTGGGCGACCCGTTCAAGGACACCAGCTCGGTGGCCCTCAACCCCGTCATCAAGTTCACCACCCTCTTCGGCCTGCTGGCCGTCGAGCTCGCCGTGAGCCTGACGAACCAGGGCGGCGGCACCATCGTGGCGGTCCTCGCGGGCCTCTTCTTCGTGGTGTCCGCCTACTTCGTGTGGCGCTCGTTCTACAAGATGCGCATCGACACGAACGCATCGCAGGGCGAGCCCCCGGTGCAGGCCGAGCCTGTCAAGACCGCCGACGCGGTCGTTCAGGCCTGACCAGCTGTATCCAACGGCTGCGGCCGGCTCCTTCGGGGGCCGGCCACAGCCGTCTTCACACCCCGGTGTGGC
>JAEWIK010000022.1 GCA_023387135.1 Actinomycetes bacterium
CTGCCACCACTGCGATGCCCAGGATGACGATGACGGTGCGCACCAGCATCTTGACCAGGGCCGACCGGTAGGCGGACGCGTCGCGCTCGTGCGCCGCTCTCACGAGGTGCGGGTAGGCGAACTGGTGCACCCCCGCATAGATGACGCTCGTCATGCCGTTGCCGATCGACATGAAGAGCGTGTAGGCGGCGAGGACTTCGAGGCTCGCCAGCAGCTGGATCACCTGCCTGTCGGCAGTGAAGAGCGCGCGCAGGCAGAGGGTCCCGACGAGGAACGGGACGCTCATGACGATTCCCCGACGGATCCAGGCGCGATCGACGGTGCCCTTCGGGAGACCCGCCAACCGCCTCCTGACGAACGCGAGGCCCGCCACGATGCCCACGAGGTCGAAGACCGCCCAGGCGGCGAGCACGGTGTCGAGCGTCCTCGCCTGCGGCACCATGGCCAGGACCGGGACGACGACGAGCGGCATGATCGCCTGCCTGAGGAACAGGCCGATGCTCGCACCGAACTGGTCGAGCATCGCGATGAGGATCCTGTCCAGTTCCAGGCCGAGGTGCTCCAGCGGGATCAGGAGGTAGAACCAGAGAGCCACCGACCACGGCATGAGGCCGAACGCGAAGAGCAACACCATGGCCGGGCACAGGACGGCGTAGAGCACAAGCGTGAACGCCAACTGTGACCTCAGGAAGGTGGGCCACGACTCCCGCCGGCTCCTGAGTATCTCGCGCGTCGAGTAGGTGTAGAAGTCGAAGCCGAGAGGGTAGATCGCATAGGCGATCATGACGGTGAGCAACCCGTACAAGCCCACGTCGGGAACCGCCAGGTAGCGGGCGAGCAGGAAGACGAGCACCGAACGAAGCGCCAGCGCGCCGAGCCTGAGCGCGACAGGCGTCACCCGGCGCACCTGATGGGTCACGTGAAGCGCGCTCACGGCCGGGCGGCCCTGGACGTCGCCGTCGGAAGTCGCCGGCAGGAAGTGTCGGCTCTCACCACGCGGTCCACCCGCCGTCCACGACCAGGTTGGTGCCGGTGACGAAAGAAGCCCCTTCCGAGGCCAGGAAGAGCGCCGGGGCGACGAGTTCCTCGGCGCGACCGACTCGCCCCAGGGGAACGTGTCGCGACAGTTCGGTGGTGAAGTCGGGAGCGGTGCGCTGCACCTCGGGACTGGGGAAGGGACCGGGGGTGAGCGCGTTCACGCGAATGCCGTCGGGCGCGAATTCGACCGCCGCATAGCGCGTCCACTGCAGCAGAGCTGCCTTCGCCGCCCCGTAGAACGGGGGGTTCGCCGTCTCCGGCCGCGAGTAGACGCGCAGGTCAGGACTGACGACTCCGTACATCGATGCCACGTTGACCACGCTCGCGGCCTGACCGCGGGCGCGGGCCGCCCGGAGAGCGGGCAGGGCCCCGGTGACCACGCGGTGCGCGGCGGCCACAGAGACCTCGACGGCCGCCGCATAGTCGCCCGAGTCGGAGGTCTGGATGGTGCCCGCGCCCCCCGCATAGGCGTTGTTGATCACGGTGGTGAGCACGAGGTCGGGCTGGCCGGCGAAGTAGCCGGCAACCGACTCGTCGGCCGTCACGTCGAAGACCGCCGGCGCGGCGGTGTGCCCGGCCCTCGTCAGGCTTTCGAGCAGGGGGG
Source organism: Actinomycetes bacterium (assembly GCA_023387135.1). Classification (GTDB taxonomy): domain Bacteria; phylum Actinomycetota; class Actinomycetes; order Propionibacteriales; family Propionibacteriaceae; genus Propionicimonas. The sequence goes on from JAEWIK010000022.1 coordinate 1,643, forward strand.
CGAGCCTGTCACGCGAACGTCCGTTCACCAGCACGGTCCAGCCGGCGGCGGCAAAGCCATGCGCCAGGGCCGAGCCGAGATACCCGGCTGCCCCGGTGATCAGCACCGTTGTCGTCATGCCAGCCTCCTCCAGCGTGCAGGATCGAGGACCGTGGAGGGCACCGTGGGACGCGTGGCTCGGACCTGAGCGACTTCGTCGGCGGTGAGAGCGGGACGCTCGAATGCCGCCATGTTCGCGGCGAGTTGGCTCAGGGTCTCCATGCCCACCACGACACCATCGCACCACTCCTGGGATCGGACAAAGGCGAACGCCAGGTCGGCGACGTCTCGGCGATCCAACTCGACGGATGCTCGGCGCAACCAACCGATCACGTCCTGGGTGCCGGATGCTCCCGCCGCTTCCCACAATTCCGGCCTGCCGCTGGTGAGGAGCCCTTGAAGCAGGGCGCTCCGCACGTGCACGATGAGCCTCCTCGAACGCCGCGCCTCCGCGAGGCGCATGAGCACGTCGTCCCAGCGCCAATCGAGCAGGTTGAACGGGAGCTGGACGTGAGTGACGTCCGTGACGTCGAGAGCGTCGGCCAGTTCGCCAGGGTTCTGCACCGAGACTCCCACCTTGGCGACCAGCCCCTCGTCCCGCAGCTTCAGCAGTCGTCGCCACACAGGGCCGTCGCCGTGGCGGAGTTGATCCGCCCGATGCAACAGCACCGTCGGCAGCGTGCGGAGCCGCAGCGCCCTGCAGGACTGGAGGACGCTCCTGTCCACGGCGGCTCCGAGAACCTCGGCGGAGGAGTCAAGCGGCCATTCCGCCAGGGGGGCCAGCTTCGTCACCACCTGGACCCGGGAATCCCACCCCTCGGTGAGGGCATGGCCGACGACCTCCTCGGACGCGTCGTACGCCCGAGCCGTGTCGAGGTAACGGACACCGTTCATGATGGCCGTCCTGACGAGCTGGCGAGCGACGTCCGGCGAGGGTTGGCCCGACTCGTTCGCCACGCCGTACTGCATTCCCAACTGGGCGGTACCGACGACGAGTTCGGTCAGCGGACGGCTCGCCACCGCGGCGTCCGGGAGCGCTGCGAGCGCGACGGACAGCTCGGGTGCTGACGCGCCCAGCGGGTCACGCACGCCGGCGAAGAGCGACGCCATGCGGACGTAGTCGCTCAACTGGTCGATGGTCGCCCGGTGAACGCCGAGACCCAGCCCCCGGTGCTCCTCGAACTGCGCCTCGCCGTGCACGCGCCGCACATGAGGCGTCACGTGCTCGCGGTCATAGGGGTCATCGGTGAGGCTGTCGGCCTCCCTCAGCGCGCGGACGTACATCACCTCGGCACTCACGCCGTAGGGCAGGCCCGACGTCTCTGCAGCACAGATCAGGTAGTTGAGGGACCGGCGGCGGAAGTCCTCGACCATCTCGTCGAGCAGCCGCCCATCGGGCAACGCGTTGTCGGCTGTCAGGCGGACGACGATGTCGTCGTCGCGGTAGTCGCTGAGTGCCTGCACGAAACGGTGAAGCGTGTCCTCCAGCGGCCCCCTCACGCAGGCCAGCCCGTGAGCGGCCGCGACGTCCGCGATCGGGTCGTCGGTCGGCTGGGTGGAGGTCGCTATCACGACCGGGATGCCGGTGTTTCCCGCACGCCGAGCCGCCAGCACCACGAGCGGGAGCCCGGCGACCGGCAAGAGCACCTTGCCCGGCAACCGGGACGATGACAGCCGAGCCTGGAGTACGGCCACTACCGTCATGTTCTCTCTCCGCTCCTGGGGAGTCCGCCTCAGCGAAGCGCTTCGGCCAGCGAATCGACGACCCGGTCCACCTGGTCGTCTGTCAGATCGGGGAACAGCGGCAACGACAGCTCCTCGGCGTAGAAGGCTTCGGCATGGGGGCACATGCCACGCCGGTAGCCGGCGTTGGCGTAGACGGGGTGCCAGTAGACCGGGATGTAGTTCACCTGGACGCCAATGCCGCCTGCCCGCAGCTTCTCGAAGACCTCGCGCCGGCGACCGCCGAGAATCCTGAGCGGGTACAGGTGCCAGGCAGGATCCACATCGGCGCGCCGTGTCGGGATGCGGACGCCGTCAAGGGTTGCGAAGGCGGCGTTGTAGCGCGCGGTGATCTCCGCGCGGCGCTGCTTGAACGCAGGCAACCGCCGCAACTGGGACAGGCCGAGGGCGCTGCCGACGTCCGTGAGCCGGTAGTTCAGCCCGAACTCGTGCACCTCCTGGTGCCAGGGGCCCTCGTCGGTGATCTGGAACCGTGCCTTGTCACGGACGAGGCCGATGAAGTGGAACTCGTGCGCGCGCCGCGCCAGCGCGGCGTCCTTGAAGACCGCCGCGCCACCCTCGGCCGTCGTGAGGTTCTTCGTCGGAAAGAAGGAGAACGCCGTCATGTCGGCGAGGTCGCCCACGGGGCGTCCCTTCGACGTACCGCCGATGGAGTGGGCGGCGTCGGCCAGGACCAGCGCCCCTGCGCGCTCGGCTATCGGCCTCAACGCGTCGTAGTCGGCGGGATGACCTGCGTAGTCGACGGCGGCGATCACCCGAGTCCGTTCCGTCACCGCCGCTTCGACGGCCGCCGGGTCCAACAGCGCTGTGTCCTCTTCGACGTCGGCGAAGACGACAGTCGCCCCGAGGATGGAGGCACCCGACGCGGTGGCCACGAAGGTCATCGGCGTCGTGATCACCTCGTCGCCCGGGCCGACTCCTGCCGCCGCGTAGGCCATGTGAAGCGCGGCGGTCCCGGACGTCGCGGAGACCGCGCGGTGGCCTCCCGCGAGCGCGCCCAGTGCCTTCTCGAAGGCCTCCACCGCCGGACCGGTCGTCAGCCAGTCACCCCGAAGCACCTCCGCCACGGCGGCGATGTCCTCCTCCGAGATGGACTGGCGGCCATACGGCAGGACCATCTCAGAGACCGCTCTCGATGATCGAGCGGATCTGTTCCTGGGTGTACCACTGATCGTTGGTGTTCGAACGGTAGGAGAAGCCAGCGTCGACGGGAGTACCGTCCGTCGGCGGCACGTAGCCCCAGGACGCGAGGTCGGGCTGGATGATGTAGTACGTGCCGTTCTTGATCGAGACTGCACGCCTGCCCTCTTCGGGGCTGATCATCTCCTCGTGCAGCTTCTCGCCGGGACGCAGGCCGACATCGACCAGCTCGGCGCCGGGAGCGATGGCGTGCGCCAGGTCAGTCACCTTCATGGACGGGATCCGCGGCACCAGGAGTTCGCCGCCCTGCATCAGGTCGAAGGTGTCCACGACCATCTGCACGGCCTGCGGAAGCGTGATGAAGAACCGCGTGCAGCGCAGGTCGGTGATCGGGAGCGGCTTGCCCTCGCCGGCCAGCTTGCGGAAGAACGGGATCACCGATCCGCGCGAGCCCATGACATTGCCGTAGCGGACGACGGCGAACCGGGTGCCGTAGCTGGCCGCGTAGTGGTTCCCGGTGATGAACAGCTTGTCCGCGGTGAGCTTCGTGGCCCCGTACAGGTTGATCGGGCTGGAAGCCTTGTCAGTCGACAGCGCCACGACCTTCTTCACGCCGGCGTCGATCGACGTCTCGATGACGTTCTGGCTACCGAGGACGTTGGTCTTCACGAACTCGAAGGGGTTGTACTCGGCGGTATCGACCTGCTTCAGCGCCGCCGCGTGCACCACGTACTCGACATTGTGCAGCGCGCGCAACAGGCGACGGTCGTCCCTGATGTCACCGATGAACCAGCGCAAGCGGGGATCGTCCCGGAAGAGCTGGCGAACCTCGTACTGCTTGAGCTCGTCGCGCGAGTAGATCACGAGCCGTCGAGGGTTCAGGTGCTCAAGCGCGTACCTGATGAACGCCTTCCCGAATGAACCAGTCCCGCCCGTGATCAGGATGCTCGAACCCTCAAGTATTGACACGCTGATTCCTCGTCACTCTCTCGCTGCCGCCCCTACGATATAGGACGCGCAGTCGGAGCAGCCGAAGGCAACCTGGAGGCACCGTGGAGGAGCATCGCCTGCTGATCCACTGCAATGCGGGCAACGAGTTCGGCATGGGCCATCTGATGCGCTGCCTGGCCATCGCCGAGGAGGCCGCGGGCCGCGACTGGCAGGTCGAGTGGGCGGGCGATCTCGACGAACGCGCGCTGTCGCTGATCGCAACTCAAGCCGCCGGCCTCGTCCATCGGTTGCCTGTGGCGCATGCACCGGCGCGGCTGGCAGAACTCGTCGGCCGTGGACATCAGGACGTTCTGCACCTCGACACCTACTGGCTCCCACCCGACGCGGTGCCTCGCGGAGCGCGGCTTCTGAGCTCCATGCAGGACGGGTCCTACGGAGTGGTGCGCGCCGATCTCGCGATAGACGCGAATCTGGGGGCCGAGGACAGGCTCGCCGGCCCTGCGCTCAGTCGTCACTACCTCCTCGGGAGCAGTGCCACGGTGATCCGCCGCCAGGTAGTGCGCCAACGCTCGCGTCCGGGCCCGGGCGGTGACCGCCGGCGCGTCCTCGTGGTGATCGGGGGCACCGACCCGCTCGGCCTTACCGCCGGCGTCGTGCAGGCACTCGAGGGCATCGAGGTGCCCATCGACGTGACCGTCGTCACGCCTCGAGGCCAGGCCGACGGCCTCGCCAGTGTGGCTGCGCAGAGCCGCCATCGGGTCGACCTCGTCGACTTCCTCACCGATCTCCCGGCGGTCGCGCGTGAGCATCATCTTGTGATCAGTGCTGCAGGCACGTCCGTCTGGGACTTCGCCTGCATGGGCGTCCCCATGGCTCTCCTCCCGGTGGTGGACAATCAGCGTGACGGTTATCTGACAGTCGTCGACGCGGGGCTCGCGATCGGGCTCGGGCTGCCCCCGCACGACGACCTCGGCACCCGTGTCGCAGGCTTGGCGGACGTCCTGTTCGACACCGACGCCTTGCGTGTTCTGGCGGATCGCGGTCGCGCGGTGATCGACGGGCTCGGAACGTGGCGGATCGTCTCCGCCTGGGAGCAACTGCTGGCGAGCGAACCCACCCGGCCACCGCTCGCCGGGCTCCGGGCCCGGCCTGCCACGATGGACGACGCGGCGATGCTCCACCGCTGGCGCAACGACCCCGCCACCCGGCTCGCCTCCCGCTCGCAGGAGGAGGTGGCCTGGGACCATCATCTCGCCTGGCTGGGCGGCTCTCTGGGACGCGCGGATCGACGGCTCCTCGTCGTCGAGCAGAACGGCATCCCCGTCGGCACCGTCCGGTGGGACCACGAGGGCGGCCGCGACTGGGAGGTGTCGATCACCGTCGCCCCTGAGGCACGCGGCCGACGGCTGGCGGTTCCGCTGCTCCGGGCAGGAGAGCAGGCCCTCGCGGTGACCGGCACCGTGAGGCTTCTCGCCTCGATCCACCGCGACAACACGGCGTCGGTGAAACTCTTCCAGGCAGCCGGCTACCTGCCGTACCTGCCACCAGACGCCAACGGTTTCCTGACGACGGCCCGGTGGGCGCTCGCTTGACGGAGAGTGTGACGGCTGGCTGGGCCGGACTCGAATAGGGTGAACTTCATGTCGAAACAGGCACCGACCGTCAGAATCGCTCACCACTCGGTGGGGGACGAACACCCGCCGTTCGTCGTCGCGGAGATGTCGGGCAATCACAACGGCGACCTGGGCCGTGCGTTGGCGATCGTCGACATGGTGGCCGGCAGCGAAGCCCAAGCCATCAAGCTCCAGACCTATCGCGCCGACACCATCACGATCGACGCGGACGGGCCGGCATTCCGGATCACCGAAGGCCACGAGCTGTGGGGTGGACGCAATCTCTACCAGCTCTACGTCGAGGCCCACACTCCGTGGGAGTGGCACGAACCGATCTTCGCCAGGGCCCGCGAACACGGCCTCGTGCCCTTCTCCAGTCCGTTCGACGACACCGCCGTTGACCTCCTCGAGAGCCTCGACGCCGCGGCCTACAAGATCGCCTCCCTCGAAATCGGCGACATCCCGCTGTTGCGCCGGGTCGCCCGCACCGGGAAGCCGGTGATCCTCTCGACCGGCGCCGCCGACGCCTCGGACGTCGACCTCGCGGTCAGGACCATCCGCGCGGAGGGCAATGACGACATCGTCGTCCTGGGTTGCACGTCGTCCTATCCGGCGTCTCCCGCCGAGACCAACCTGCGGACGATCCCTGTGCTGCGCGATACCTGGAACGTGGTGACCGGTCTCTCCGACCACACCAAGGGCATCGGTGTCTCGGTGGCGGCGGTCGCTTTCGGCGCCGCGATGCTCGAAAAGCACGTCACGCTCGCCCGCGCCGATGGAGGCGTCGATTCCGACTTCTCTCTCGAACCCGCTGAACTCCGCGCGCTCGTCGAGGAGTCCACGAGCGCGTGGCAGGCGCTCGGCGAGGTTCACATAGGACCGACAGCGGGCGAGGCCGAGAGCAGGCGACTACGACGTTCGCTGTTCGTCGTGGAGGACGTCCGGGCCGGCGACGAGGTCACCACACGCAACGTCAGGTCGATCCGGCCCGCTGGCGGACTCGAACCCAGGTACCTGGACGTGGTGCTGGGAAGGCGATTCGGCACCGACGTGAGCCGCGGCACTCCGCTCAGTTGGGAGCTGGTGTAGCAGCGCCCTCAGCGGCTGGCTCCTGCTCGTCGCGCCGGGCAGCACCCGATGTCGACGCGAAGCTGCGCCGCACGGCGGCCTGAGCCACGCCGAGAGCGAGGCCCGCGATGAGCCCGATTCCCAACTCCTGGCTCATGTCCCCGTTGCCGGGCGCGTCGGGCTCGCTCGGTTCGGTGATGACGGTGCCCACCACGATCGGCTCGCCGGCGGCGTCGGCGGGTGCCAGCTTGGCGATCACGGCGACGAGTTGGTCGGTCACCGCCTGGGCGATGTTGGCGCTCAGGTCCCTGTCGGCGTACGAGACGGACACCGTGACGATCCCGTCCGTCGGGTTGGTTGTCGTGACGGCGGCGGAGAGTTCCGCCGACGTGACGGGCAACCGAAGCTGATCGATGACGGGCTGCAGGACGATTCCGCTCTTCGCGACCGTCGCGTACGACCTTGCCTGGCTGGCCGCCAGGTTGGCGATGTCGGTGGCGCCTCCCGCAGCATCCGCGCCGCGGACCGACACGAAAACGGCCGCCGACGCCGTGTAGGACGGCGCCGCACGGTCGACGAGGAGGACTCCTGCTATGACCCCGGCGACAGTGACGGCGGTGATGCTGATCCAGTACCTACGCAGGAACATCAGAACGTCGCGCAGTGTCATAGCCAGCCTTCGGTCGCCGGGTCAGTTCGTCGGTGTTCCGAGTCTAGACCCGCGTCACGCGAGCCGTCCGTCGGCCGGCTCGAATGAGGAGCGGCACCGGGAAGCGGCTATCCGGAGGCCGGTCAGGGGCGACCCATGCCGTAGTACGTCCAGCCGGCGGCACGCCAGGACCTCGGGTCGAGGGCGTTGCGCCCGTCCACCACCGCCTTGTTGGCGACGAGGGTGGCAGCGTGCTCGGGCGGGAGCTGCCTGCGGTACTCGTCCCATTCGGTGACGAGCACCACCACGTCGGCGCCGGTGAGCGCCTCGTCCCGGTCCGCCACGTAGGTCAACTGGGGATGCGCCCGCCTCGCGTTCTCGATGGCGGCGGGGTCGGTGACGGTCACCTTCGCGCCCAGGCCGTGCAGCCGCGACGCGACGTCGAGGGCCGGTGAGTCGCGGATGTCGTCGGAGAACGGCTTGAACGCGGCGCCCAGCACGGTGATGTTCTTCTCGAACACCGAGCCGCCGGCGGCGTCCACCACGAGGTCGACGGCACGCTGCCGGCGACGCAGGTTGATGGCGTCCACCTCACGCAGGAAGTTGACCGACTCGCCGCGGCCGAGTTCTTCGGCGCGCGCCGAGAACGCCCTGATGTCCTTGGGCAGGCAGCCGCCGCCGAAGCCGATGCCCGCACCCAGGAAGCGGCGGCCGATGCGGGCGTCGTAGCCGATGGCGTCGGCGAGCAGGGTCACGTCGGCCCCCGTCACCTCGGAGATCTCGGCCATGGCGTTGATGAAGGAGATCTTCGTGGCGAGGAACGCGTTGGCCGCCACCTTCACAAGCTCGGCGGTGGCGTAGTCGGTGACGAGGTAGGGAGTGCCCTTCTCGACGGCGGCGTGGTAGACGGAGCGCAGCATGGTCGCCGCCCGGTCCCCGGCGACACCCTCGGGGACTCCCACGACGAGCCGGTCGGGATCGATGGTGTCCTTCACTGCCCAGCCCTCCCGCAGGAACTCGGGGTTCCACACCAGCGTCGCACCGCTCGGCGCCACGAGTTCGGCCAGCCTGGCGGCGGTCCCCACCGGCACCGTGGACTTGCCCGCCACGATGTCTCCCTCACCGAGATGGGGCAACAGGGCTTCGAGGGCGGCATGGACGTAGCGGAGGTCGGCGGCGTAGC
>JAEWIK010000044.1 GCA_023387135.1 Actinomycetes bacterium
GAGCGGGCCCCCGCCAGCACGGGGGGAGGAGGGGTTACTTCACTGTGACCGTGTAGGTGGCCTTCGCACTGCCCGCCTTCACGGTGATGGTCGCGGTGCCCGCCTTCCTGGCGATCACCCTTCCCACCTTGTCGACGTCCAGCACCGAGGCCCTGGTCGCCGAGTAGGTCACCTTCACGCCGGTCGCCTCCGCCGGGGAGTACGTGCCGGTGAGGTAGAAGACAGTGCCCTTCGTCACCGTCGCCGGGACCTCCGCGGAGACCTTGGCCGCCTTCGCCGGCGCCTTCTTCGCCACGACTGTCACGGCGATGGACGCGGCCGGCCGCTGGCCCGAGGCGGTGACCTCCTTCGAGGTGGCGGTGATGGTCGCGGTCCCGGCCTTCCTGGCCGTGATCCTGCCCCGGGAGTCCACTGTCGCCACCGCCGTGTCGGACGACGTCCAGGTGACGCCGCCGGCGTAGGAGGCGCGAACCCCGTCCCCGTAGTACACGCCGTCCTCCACGGTGAAGGACTTGCCGGCCACCAGGCGCACCTGCGACTGGTTGAGCTTGACGCTCGCGACCTCGGGGTTGGAGGGCTTGACCTTCAGCTTGTACAGCCTGCCCTCGGCACCCGCGAGTTGCAGGGCGAGGGAGCCGTTGCTCAGCTCGGTGGACGACAGCGAACCGTCGACCCTCGACACCTCCTGCAGGCCCTTGACCGACGCGTCGAAGGTGAGGGTCGCGTTCGTCGCCACCGGATTGGTCCCGGAGAACGTGTTGTTGACGACGAACAGGTAGTGCTCCTTCGTCTCACGGTCGACCATGTGCGAGAGCACGAGGTTCTGCGTCCCGTCGGCCTTGGCGAAGAAGGTGCCCTCGGGCAGGGTGCCGTCGGACCTCGGGGCCGCCAGCGTCGTGGGAACCGGCGCCTGGCCGTTCACCGCACCGTTGAAGTACACGTCCCTGGAGTCGAGCTTCATCAGTGTCGGGCCGAGCGCGTGGATCTCGGAGTTGAGCTGCTTGAGGTCGTCGAACCTCTCCGACTTCGTCCCGTCCCCGGCGATGATGCCCTCGGTGAAGGTCTCACCCCGGTTCATCGGCTGCCAGTAGGTGAAGTACGCCAACTGCTTGTAGCCGTAGGCCAGCGAGGTGTTGACCTGCCAGGCGATCTCCGGGCTGGTCGGGGCCCGCATGCCGGTCCCGTTGAAGCCCACCGACTGCAGGTAGGTGCCGGTCTTCACCTTGTACTCCAGACCCAGCTTCCTGAACGTATCGAGGTTGCTGAACCAGCCGGCGAAGTCGACGCCCGACACGTGCAGCGGGTACCTGTCGTACATCAGGTAGTCGGGAGCCGACCAGTCGGACCTCACGCCGCCCGTCGCCTCCAGCCAGGCGCGCACCGAGGCGTCGTTCACGCCGCAGGCGCCCCAGGGGCAGAAGTTGTAGTGCGGGTAGAGCTCCGGCGCGGCGTCACGGATCGTGTTGAAGGCCGGAGCGAACTGGGTGGCGGGCATCGCCTCGTCGCAGACGTAGATGGATCCCACGCCGGGGACGTGCCGGTAGTCGTCGAGGACCGCCTTGAGCTTGTCGGTCGAGAGGTTGGGCACTCCCCCACACGTCCAACCCATCCGCGAGTCGGCGGGCTGGTAGAGGAAGCCGTTCTCGGCTGCCAGCATGGCCGCCTTGTGATTGCCGGCGGTGCCGAGGTTGAGCACGTTCTCGTTGCTCATCAGCAGGTCGAGACCGAAGTCCTTGGCGACGGCGAACTGCTCCTGGTTCATGTACTCCGGGTCCATCATCCAGAAGCCGGCGACCAGCAGGTCCTTGCCGATCCCCTTGATCTTCTTCTTGACGTCGACCTTGATGCTCACCGTGGTGTCATCGGCTGTCGCCGTCACCGTGGCGCTGCCCTGGCGGACGGCGGTGATCCTGCCCTCGTCGTCGACGGAGGCGATCCTCGGGTTCGAGCTCTGGAAGGCGATGGGGCCCACCTCGCCGCGGGTCACGAACCACGCGCTGTCGGAGGCTCCCGGCTTCATGAGCAGGGCCGGCTTGTTCTGGATCAGGCAGGACTGCGTGCCGAACACAGCGAACTCGGAGAGCTGGGCGAGGTAGCCGTCGACGCCCGTCGGCGCGTTCCTGGTGTCGACGTACAGCCTGACGTACCGCGCCGAGACCGGCTGGTCCAGCTCGAACATCTGGACCGTCGCCAGCGTGCCCGGGTTGCCCGTCGAGGTGGCGACAGTCTCCCAGTCGGTACCGTTGTTGGACACCTGCAGCCTGTAGTCGCGGGGGAAGGACTTCTCCCGCGGGAAGACGGTGAGCTGCTTCAGGTCCGCCGGGCAGCCGAAGTCGTAGCCCAGCCACGCCGGGGTCGCCGGGTCCATCGCCTTGTCGTACGGGTTGGTCGACCAGCCGCTCGAGGTGCCGAACTTCTCGTCGTGGGCGAACGCCGACGCCCAGGTCTCGCCGGGTCGCTCGTAGCTGGACGAGTAGGAGACCACGCCGTCACGTGCGAGGTTGACGGTGCCCTCCGGCGCGTAGTCCTCGAACGTCCACGGGGTGCCGAAGACGGCGAGCTCGGCGAGCTGGACGAGGTAGCCGTAGGAGCCGTCCGAGTTCACTGTGTTGCGCTCGTCGACCCACAGCCTGACGAACCTGGCGCTCGCGGGGGTCTCCAGCGCGAAGACCTGCGGCGCCGTGGGAGCGTCGGGGTTGCCTGTCGACGTCACGACGTCGGTCCACGACGTGCCGTCGAGCGACGTCTGCAGGCGGTAGTCCTTCGGGAAGCTCTTGGTGTGCGGGAAGACGACGAGTTGCTGCACGTCCGCGACCGACTTGAGGTCGAGCATGACCCACGTCGGTTGGGCGGGATCTGTCACCTTGGGCAGCGAGTAGCTCGTCCATCCCTTCGAGGGGTCGATGAACTCGTCCTTGAGGTACTGCAGGCCCCAGCCCCACGAGGAGTTCTCGAGGCTGGACTCGGCGGTCAGGGTGGCGCCCCTGGCGAGGTTGTCGGCGCCCTCGGGGTAGTAGTCGCCGATCGCGCCGGTGGTGAACACCGCCACCTCTGCCAGTTGCAGGACGCCGCCCTCGCGGGCGTGGCGCTCCAGCACGTCGATCCGCACGGTCCGGGCGTTGACGGCCGGCGCGACGTCGATCACGTCGGGTGAGGTGACGATCCGGCTGCCGATGGAGCTGGAGTTGGGGTGCTCGACGTCCTTGCTCCACACTGTCGCGCCCTGCGCATCGAGCAGGGACACCGTGTAGCGGGCCGGGAAGTACACGCCGTAGAAGTCGCCCTCACCGCGCGGGAACACCACGACCCGGCTGACAGGGGCGTCGGCGGCGAGCCTGACGTTCACCCAGCCCTTCTCGTTGACGCCGGTCTCGTTGGCGACCCAGAGGTTGACTCCGCTCGTCCCCGGGTTGCCGTCGACCAGCATGGACGGCGGCCAGGCGGGCTGGTTGCTGTTGGCGGTGACAGTCGCGCCGCGGGCGACGTTGATGCCGCCGGGCGGTGCCCAGGACTGCACGACGGAGTTGTCTCCGGCCGCCTGCGCGGTGGTCTGGCCGACCAGCGGGAGCAGCCCCACGAGCAGGGCCAGGGCAAGCAGCCTGGCGAGGATTCCCCCACCCAGCCTGTGCGGGCGGTGTTGTCGTCTCATCTTCCACTCTCCTTCGACGCGGTCCCCTGCCACGTGGGAACGGCCGACTGTGGCCGGGGCGGGTTGCGGCGATGGTAGTTCTTTTCGTCCGGCGGTGGCAAGGACGCAAGAGACTTTCATCACAGGATGGACGAGAACTACCTAGTCAGCTCGCACAGCGTCGTGCCGCAGCGCGCCCAGGGACGCGGAGATGGTCGAGAACACCTCGGCGTCGACAGTCACTCCGAGCGACCGCAGCGCCAACTGGGCGGCGCCCGCCAGGCCGTCGGGGACGATGCGCACCTGGCCCGCGACCTCGGAAGAGGCGAGCGCGACTGCCTCGCGCGCCACCTCCGGGTGGTGGGTGAGCACTCCCCCACCGCAGATCACGGGGCCTGGCAGCCCGGGGTCGAGAGTTGCCTTGAGCGTGGTCGCCAGCGACTCGACGGCGCCGGCGACGATGGCGTCGGCGACGCTGTCGCCGCGCGCCGCGAAGGCCAGCGGGGCGAACCTCGCCAACTCGACGGGTCGTTGCCGGTAGAAGGTCTCCAGCGCGAGCGCGACACCGCTGGGCCTCCCGCGCGCGCCGTCGCCGGACGGCAGCCCGCCCAGCTCCACCGTGAGCAGGTCCGCCAGCGCCGTGGCGGGCCCTCGTCCCTCCAGGGCGGCGAGCGCGGCCAGGACGACCTGGTGCCCGATCCAGAATCCCGAGCCGGCGTCCCCCAACAGCCAGCCCAGGCCGTCGACGGTCCGGCGCTCCTGGCCAGCTTCGATCCGGACCGCCGCGGCCCCGGTCCCCACGATGAGCACGTAGCCGCTGTCGAGCCAGGTCCCCGAGAAGAACATCGCCGAGGCGTCGCTGGTGTACACCGGCGACGCGGGCAGGCCGAGGTCGCGCATGGGACGCTCGAACGCCTCCCGCTCCGCGTCCGCCACCTCGCCCGCCATCGCGATGACGAGGGTGTCGAGCTCACGCGGCGACAGGTCGGCCATGAGCAGGGCGGCCGAGGCGCTCGCCGTCATGGACGCCGCCGCCAGCCCGATCCCCGAGGAGATCGGGTTCCCGCCGCCGCTGCGTCCGTAGCCGAGGCAGCGCCCGTCGGCCTCGACGACCACGGCGCGCGTCGAGGTGCCGCCGGCGTCGATGGCGAGGGCGGTCATCGTCGTCCCCCCTCGCGCGAGGCGGTGGCCTGCCTCACCTGAAGGTCCCCTGCGAGACCGACCCCTCCAGCCTGCGCTGGAAGATGATGTAGACCACGAGCACGGGGATGATCGTCATGACGACCGAGGCGAACATGGAGCCGTAGTCGACTGCCCTGCCGCTCGCGCTGGCGAAGGCAGTCATGCCCTGGGTCAGCACCCAGTTGTCACGCTTGGTGTTGAACACGATCGGCAGCATGAACTGGTTCCACAACCCGATGAAGTTGAGGATCGCCACCGACGCCAGGCCCGGCTTCGACATCGGCAGCATGATCTGGAAGAAGGTCCGCCATTCGCCGGCACCGTCCACCTGGGCTGCCTCGTACACGTCGTACGGCAACTGCTCGAAGAAGGAGTGCAGGAAGAAGACGGTGAACGGCAGCGCGAACGCCACATAGGTGAGGCTCAGCCCCGGCAGCGTGTTGAGCAGCGAGAACCGCTGCAGCACGAAGAACAGCGGCACGATCGCCAGGAAGAGCGGGAAGGTCATGGCGGCCAGCATCGTGTTGTAGATCAGCCGGTTGCCGGGGAACTTGTAGCGCGCCAGCACGTAGGAGCACATCGCCCCCAGCAGCATGACGACGACGAGCGAACTCCCCACCACGAGCACCGTGTTGAAGAAGAAGCTGCCGATGCCCGCCTTCGTCCACGCCTGCACGTAGTTCTCGAAGCCCAGCCGCGACGGCAGCGCGAACGGGGACGCGAGGATCTCCTGGCTGGTCTTGAAGCTGGACATCAGCGTCCACAGGAAGGGCACCGCGACGATGACGGCCCAGATGCCCAACAGCCCGTGCGAGGTGGCGGCGACGGCGAGGTCGCCCCGTGCCCGCCTGGGCTCACGCAGCGCGAAAGTCATGGTCCTCGCTTCGGTAGCGGTGGCAGTGGTGGCCATCAGGCCCGACTCCCCTCGTCGCGGCCTCCCACGAGGCGGAAGATCAGGAAGATGAGGGCGGCATAGACCAGCGTCACGCCCGCCAGCACGATGCCCATGGCCGTCGCCAGGCCGAACTGCCCCTTGGTGAAGGCGGTCTGGTAGAGCTCCTGGGTGAGCGTGAGCGTGGCGTAGTCGGGGCCGCCCGTCGAGTTCAGCACCATCATGTAGCCGAACGAGTCGATCGCCATCAGGCCGAGGTAGATGTAGGCGGTCCTCACGTTGCCGAGGACCTGCGGCAGGGCGACAGACACGGCAGTGCGGAACCTGCCGGCACCGTCGATCCTCGCCGCCTCATAGGTCTCGGCGGGAACTCCCTTGATCGCCGCCACGAAGAGCACCGTGTAGAAGCCGATCAGTCCCCACGCGATGGTGAACATGGACGCGGGCATGGCGGTGGACGTGTTGCCGAGCCAGGCGAAGTTCTCGAACCCGTCGAGCCCGAGCGCCACGAGGATGCCGTTCAGCAGCCCGCGGGACGGGTCGAAAACCTGCACCCAGATGATGCCGATCACGATGGCGGGCACCGCGTACGGGAAGAACGAGATCACCCTGTACACGCCGCTGCCTGCGAGCCCGCGCACCTGGCCGACAGCGGGGCCGCCCGAGGTCACGATGAAGGCGATGGCGAACGCCAGCGCCAGGATGATCGTCGGCAGCACGGCGCCCAGCACCATCGAGTTCCGCAGCGAGGTGAGGAACACCCCGTCGGAGAAGATCGTCGCGAAGTTCGCCAGCCCGATGAAGTCCATCTCGTCGGAGAACCCGCGCCAGTTGGTGAGCGCGTAATAGATGGACTGGGCGTAGGGCACCACGACGAACACCACGAAGACCGCCAGCGGCAGGATCAGGAAGACCGCCATGAAGCTCGCCTTGTCGAAGGTGAGCGCCCGGCGGCGAGCCGCCCGCCGAGGCGGGCGGCTCATCGTCAGGTCCGGAGTCGCGGTCATGAGCCGAGCGTGAAGGTGACCTTCTTCACCGACGAATCATTGGCGACCTTGTCGTACGTCTCCTGCATCGTCTTCAGGTACTCGTCGGCGGTCATCTTGCCGTCGAGGAACTGGATCAGCGGGACCGAGGGATCGATGCCGTAGTAGCTGCCCGCCTTGCCGGCGAGGATCCAGTTGAAGATGTTCGGACCGGCGGCCTCCATCGTCGACATCGTCGAGGCCAGGGCCGTCGAACCGAAGCCGTCGGCGGGGACAGTGTCCTTGACGATCGTCGGAGCGAGCTTCGTCTTGGAGAAGTTCGTCGCCGCCTCCTTGGAGAGCATCGCGCGCATCAGTTCCTTGGCGCCCGCGACGTTCTTCGCCTTCGCGGGGATCTGGAACGGGACGCCGGCACCGGCCTGGACAGTCTCGAAGGGCAGCTTCGAGTTGGTGGTCAGCGTCGGGGCGGGCCACGCCGTCATCTCGAAGCCCTCCTTCGTCGCGTCCTTCATCTCGTTCTCGATCCAGCTACCCGAGTAGTACAGCAGGGCCTTCTGGTCGTTGCTCCACTGCGCCTGCGCCTGGGTGAACTGCGTGCCCGCGCCGCCCGGGACGAAGTAGCCGGCCTTGACGGCTTCTTCCATCTTCTTGTAGACGCCCACGATGGCGGGGTTCTTCCACGCGTCGGGCTTGAGGTTGATGATGTCCTCGATGACGGACAGGCCACCCTCCTTGGCGGCGGAGTCCCACATCAGCCACTCCCAGTACGTGGCGGCTTCCTTGCCGTACGTGAAGAGGTAGAGGTTCTTCTCCTTGGCCTTGGCGCCGAGTGCGAGCATCTCGTCCCAGGTCTTCGGCGGGGTCCAGCCGTTCGCGTCGAACAGCGACTTGGAGTACCACAGCGACACCAGCGTCATCACGTACGGCATCTGGACGAACTTGCCGTCGATCGTGCCGTCGGTCTTCACGCTCGGGAACACGGCGTCCGACACCTTCACGCCGTCGTAGTTGGTGGAGTCCCAGACGTCGTCCAGCGTCGAGAGCTGGTCGATGATCGTGGCGGTCGGGATGTTGCCCGCGCCGTCGTTGGAGAAGATGTCGGGCGGGTCGCCGGCGACGAACCGCGGCTGCAGCTCCTGCGCGATGGCGGACGAGCCGGCCACCTTCACCGTGACGCCCGGAACCTTGGACGGGATCAGGCCGCCTGCGAAGTCGACGTAATCGGTGCCGTAACCGCCGTCGAAGACGACGCTGTCCACGGCAGAGCCTTCGGCGACGCCGAACGGGTTGTCGGCTGCGGCCTGGGAGGCAGACGGGCTGGCAGGGTCCGAGGCGCCGGGGCTCGCGCTGGGTGCCGGGGTCGAGCAGGCTGTCATGGCCGCGAGAGCGGTCGCCAGCACTGCTGTCAGCGCTCCGCGGGCAAGACCGCGGGAGCGAGAGACGGACAGATTCACCACTTCATCCTTTCGGTAGGGATTACTTCGACTACTCCGCGGCGGATGCGAAGGCGTAGGCCTTGATGCGAGCCCCGTAGCGCTGCTCCAGTGCGGTGTTGTGGCCGTCACCCTCGGGGGTGTTGGCCGAGATGTACAAGGGCGGCGTCTCACCGCGGTCGAGGAAGCGCCGGGCCGCCCCGACGGTCAGCAACTGCGCGATGTAGGCGGCGGTGATCGACGAGACGGCGCCGACCGCCAGGCCGTCACCGAGCGGCAGGGTGGCGTCGCCGTAAGGGGCGCGGTTGTCGATCACGACGTCGGCGATGTCGCTCAGCCTGAGGCCGCTGGGGTGCTTGGGAGCGACCTTGCTCGAGTGCTCGAGGCTCGTCACGGCGATGACCGGGTGCCCGTCCGCCTTCGCCCGCAGGGCGATCCCGACGATCGAGCCGTTGACGCCCGAGTTCGAGGCGATCAGGAAGACGTCGGCCGGATGGATGTCGTAGAGGTCGTACAGCTCGTCGGCGATGCCGGGGTCGCGCTCGGTCTCCGGCGCGTCGAGGGACGTGAGCTCGCGCTTGCCGAGCAGGACGAGGTCGCGCAGCTTGATGGCGTGGGACGGGATGAAGCCGCCCGCGCGCCCCGCGATCTCCATGGCGAACGCCTCGGAGTGGCCGGTGCCGAAGGCCTGCAGCAGGCCGCCGGCGTCGATCGCCGCGACCATCAGGTCGATCGCCGCGTCCAGCCCGCCGGAGACTGCAAGCTGGTCAATCGCCTTCAGGCGGGTTGAGACGTTCTCGGAGAATTCGGAGGCGATCGGCATCAGGGCTTCCCTTGCTTGACGGACTGGGCAGTTCTCGCAGGTCGCCGGCGGCGGGACACCGAGTCAGTGATGCACCTTTGCAGCGCTGCGAACACAACCTGAAAACTACTTGCAGTTCACCCCGCGGTCAACTCACTTGTGTTGCGAGTCGGTAACGAATCGCCGCACCTCCCGTCGGGCGGGAGACGGCACCCTGGCTGCTACTGGCGCGCCTGCTTGCGGGCGTCGGGACGGTGGTCTGCCACAGCCTCGGCGGTCAGCGCGAGGGCGCGCTCGGCGGCGCTGTGGTCGGCCCTCGCCACCAGCAGGTAGAGCAGGTTGATCACGAACAGCTGCGCCGACTGGGCGGCCAGCTCGCCGGGGTTGAAGTAGTCGTCGGAAGGGCTGGTCCTGATG
>JAEWIK010000074.1 GCA_023387135.1 Actinomycetes bacterium
GGGGCGGGGGGTGAGGGCGACGGGCGGGGTGGGGTCGCGGGGGCAGTGGGGGACGACGGCGCGGACGGCGTGGCGGCCGGACGAGGGGGCGTGCTGCTGGGTGTCGGCGGCGCCGAGGCGGCGCTGGTGCGGGGTGGCGGCGCGCTGCTGGCCGGCGCGGGAGGCAGCACCGCGCACCCCGCGAGCAGCAGGGAAGCGACGACGGGGGTGAGGGCCCGCAGCCTCACCAGCTCACCCGGAACGAGCGCGACGGTCCGTGCCAGTTCTTGCCTGCCCACGTCCGCGGGGCGTGGCCTCGCCACTGCCGGGTGTCGGGGCAGGGCGTCCCGGCGCGCCGCGTGTTCGACGCCTGCCCGGCGTGCGGCTTCCTGGCCGACCAGGGGCGCTGGTCGCCCCGGTACCAGGTCGTCGGCTCCTTGACGGTCACCGCATAACTCCTCGCCAGAGCGGTGGTGCCGGTCTTGTCGGCCGACTTCGGGGCGCCCTTCGTGACGGGCGGGCCCGGCTTGACGGGGTTCCCGCGCTTGTCGGGACGCTTGATGGGCTTGGGAGTGTTCACCGGCGGTGGGCTCGACGGTGCCGGGGTCACCTTCGGCGGCTGGGGAGCAGGCGCCTGGGCCGAGGGCTTGGGGGCCGAGGTCTTCGGCGGTGTCGAAGCGCGCGGCCGGGTACGCCTGATGCTGTCGGCGGTGGCGGTCGGAGCAGTGACTGACGGCGGCGGCGGTGCGGCCTCGACGAGGACAGGGACCACCGGCGCGAGTTCGGGGTGATCCGGCGCGGTGACCTGCACCTCAGGGTCGGGAGTGGCGGGCGCGGCGCTCGCCGTGGGGACCGCCGCGGGCTGCAGCACGTCGGTGATGAGGCGCTGTGGGCTGAGGGCACTCCCAGGGGGCGCGACGAGCGCGCCTGCTATCAGGCATGCCCCGACGGCAGCCCAGATGCCCCGATGTTCCATCACCTGCCCCAGCGATCCAGCGAACCAAGCGTAATGCAGGCTATGTCGTCAAGCGCCGGAAACGGAATCGCCTTCGGTCCACCGCCGTCGTTCCGCCGTCAGGTTCTGCCGTGCGGCGGCCTCCCAGGCGTCCCGGCCCGCCTCGGTGGAGAACAGCGGATCGAGCCCCAACAGGCCGTCGATGACGGCGATCCTGCCGCGGGTGAAGTCGGCGTCGGGCACCGTGCCGTACTCCAGCCTCACGTCCCTGACGTAGACGTCGTAGCGGCCCGGGATCTGGCCGAGGATCGACAGGTCGGCGTCCAGCACCAGCGCGCCGTCGGGGTCGTCGCCGGCGTCGAGGACGTGACGCGCCGTCAGCCTGACGAGGCGGGCGACCTCGTCGGCCTCGGCCGCGGGCAGTTCCGCTCTGGCAAGGTGATTCACAGCGAGCCGAGCGGAGAGCTCCTCGTCCTGGCCGGGCTTGAGGTCGTAGACGGCGTCGTGGAACCAGAGCGCGAGCAGCACCTGCCGGGGTGGCTCGCCGGCGGCCAGGTGTTCGGCGGCGGCGAGCGCCTGGGCGAGGTGGCGGACGTCGTGGTACCTGCGATGAGGCTCGCTCCACCGTTCCAGCAGTTCCTCCCCGAGACCCGGCTCGCCCGGCAAGAGCCGCCGCCAGGCGGCCCGCAGCGCAGGGACGACCTTGGCGGCGCTCGGGGTGCGCTGGGCGGGCCTCACCCGCAGGCCCGATGCCCGTAGCCGCAGCAATAGCTCGCGCTCGGACACCTCGACCGCACCTTGAGAGACGAGGTGGGCGTAGCGCTGCTCGGAGACGTCGTAGTGGTCGTGGTCGAAGGCGCGCAACGGCACTCCGGCGGCCGCCGCGAAGGCGTGCAGCTCGGCGAGCGACGTGTCGGACACGAGGTGCGAGAACCAGGTGCCGTGCGCCGGCCACCGGGGTGGGTCGATGAGGACCGCCAAGTCAGCTCGCAGGATGGGCGAAGGTCGCCGTGAACGACGCCTCGCCGAGCACCGAGAAGCCCGCGTTGAGCAGCGCGTTGGCCCGCGTGGTGTCGTCGGGGACGTTGACCCGCTCGACTCCCAGCGCCACCACCCGGAAGACGTAGCGGTGCGCGGGGCCGGGCGGCGGCCACGGGCCGCCCCACTCGGCATAGCCGTAGTCGTTGGGCCAGGTCCGGGCGCCGTCCGGGAGCACTCCGCCTTCGGGCAGCGAGCTCACCTCCGCGGGGATGTCGGTGACCACCCAGTGCCACCAGCCGCTGCCTGTGGGCGCGTCGGGGTCGAAACAGGTGATCATGAAGCTCTTCGTGCCCTCGGGGGCGTCGCCCCAGGAGAGGTCGGGAGCGACGTTCGCGCCCCCCACGCCGGGCTCCGCGTGCCGTATGTCGATGGCGGAGTCCTCAGGGATGGCAGTGCTGTGCAGGTACATCGGATCCTCCGTTCCGTCCTGCACAGCAGACTATGCGACGCCGCCAGTCCCGTACCCTGCCGGCCCGGGACCGGCGGGCGGGCTTGCGGCATGATGAGCGGCATGGGACGAGCCGAGCTGCCCGACGTGGGGCGCCATCGCGTCATCCTCACGCTGCCGGCGGTCGACCTCGACGACCTCGTGGCTGCCTGCGAGGTGCTGTGGCAGGAGGAGCACAGGGTCTGGGCGCTCCCCATCGACAGGGTGGACGAGCTCGCGGGCCTCAACGCCGTCTTCGGACGGCGGGCGGCGCTGGGGGTCTGTGGGCTGACCGACGGCGACCAGGCGGCCGCCGCCGTCGCCGCCGGGGCGACGTGGCTCGCCTCGCTCTACCCGCTGCCGGAGGTGGTGGAGGCGGCGGGCGACGTCCCGACCGTGCTGGGCGGGCTCACTCCCTCCGAACTCAGGCTCGCGAACCTCGCGGGCGCCAGCGCCGTCCAGGTCGTGCCTGCCGACGCGTTCGGCAGCACCTATGCCCGCGAGCTGCCGTCGCTCATCGAGGAGGTCCCGCTCGTCGCGACGGGCAGGCTGGAGCACTACCAGGCCGAGTTGTGGCTGTCGTCCGGGGCGATGGCGGTGTGGCACCCGAGCCTCATCGCCGCACCCCTCGTCGCCGACACCGACCTGGCCTCGCTGCGGGCGCTCGCCCAGCTCTGGCAACTGGGCTGAGGCTCGCTACTTCTTCCCGCCGTAGCCCTCGATGGCGGTGACGAACGCCTCCACCGGCTGGGCGCCGGAGATGGCGGTGGTGTTGATGACGAAGAACGGCGTCCCCGAGATGCCGAGAGTCTGCGCCTCCTGGCTCTCCTGCTGCACCTTGGCGCGCAACTGCTTGTCGTCGAGCGCCTTGGTGAAGGCCGCCACGTCGGGCACCTGGGCCTGCTTGGCGAACGCCACCAGGTCGGCGCGGCTGATGTCGGGGTGGCCGCTGGGCGGCGCCGCGGCGAAGACCGCGCGGGAGAACTCCCAGAACTTGCCCTGCTCGCCGGCGGCCCGGCTCGCCACCGCGGTCAGCTCAGACTGTTCGCCGAACAGGGCGAGGTCGCGGAACTCGATCCGCAGTGATCCGGAGCTGACGTAGGGCAGCAGTTCGTCGAAGGTGGTGGTGGCCCAGTGCGCGCAGTACGGGCACCTGAAGTCGCTCCAGTCGATGAGCACGACCGGGGCGTCGACCGCGCCGAGGGCCCTGGGATCCTTCGGGTCGCGCCGCTGCAGCGAGAGCATCAGCGCGTCGAGTTCGGGGTTCGCGGTGGCCTGCGGGGTCGGTGGGGTGGTCGCGGGAGCGGGCGCCGTCGCGGACGGCGTGGGAGCGTTCGCCAGCCTGCCCGTGAGCTCTCCGATCTCGCGCTCGCGGACCGCCACCAGGCCCATCAGGGCCACGACGGCGATGCCGAGGATGACGACGAGGGCCCACGGCAGCCGTTCGGGGTGCCTGCGCCCGCGGGACGGCGGAACCGGCGGCGGCGCCGACTGGCCTTCGGCAGGGATCGGGGCGCCGGGCTCCGGGGCTGTCATCGAGGGATCCTCCTGGCTTGGTGACGGTACTTCAGCCGCAGCAGGCTACCGATGATCATGAAGAAGACCACCGCGCCGAGCAGGCCGCCGCCCCCGATGATGGCGAACTGGATCCAGCGGTCCCCCTCCGGGTCGGGGCGCGGGGTCGGTCTCGCGGTCGCCGTCGCTGTCGGAGACGCGCTCGGCGTGGCGGACGCGGTGGCGGAAGGCTTGGAGGAGGCCGGTGCCGTGTAGTGAGGCTTGGACGGCGCCGTCGTCTGGACGGGCAGTGGCGCGGCGGGCGGCTGTGCGGGCAGCGGCGCCGCCACCGCGGCGCCCACCGGGCCCAGCGCCAGCACCCCTGCGACGAGCAGTGCGGCAGCGATCCTCGGTGACCTCATCCATCCTCCTGCCGCGCTGCGGGACCGGCGCGATGCTGCTCGCGCCCTTCGGGCAAGCATGACAAGCGAATGCCAGGAGTGGGGAGGATCGATTGCATCCTGAGGATTTCTTAGAGTAAGTTGAGAAATCCAAGGGGTTAAGTCGAACGGGTAGGGATGTACGAACCGCGCCGCGTCGCCGGTCCAGCAGTGGCCGAGGTCGAAGCGAGCCCTCGTGCAGCGGTCCCCGGCAGGGCGAGGCGTGCTCTCCCGTCCTGGCATGACGGTCTCGCTCAGCGCGCGGGCATCAGCCTCGTCGCTGTCGCGGCGGCGGCCACGACCAGCGCTTTCGTCTTCGGCGGGGAGCAGGCGAGCGTCGCCCTCGACGGTCCTGTGACGACCACCACGCCGACGGCGCGCGACCTCACGCAGACCAGCCGCAGTGCCCCCAGGCCGTTGCAGGTGAAGTCGCTCAGCACCTCCGAACTGGCGGAGACCGTCAAGGACCTCACCGCCGTCACCCCGCTCTACACGACCG
>JAEWIK010000082.1 GCA_023387135.1 Actinomycetes bacterium
GCCCTGCTGGCGATCCCGCTCGACCACGCCAGCGCCAAGATCTCGAACGCCGGCACGGGTGAAGACCCGGGAGACGGCGAGGATCGTGAGGTGTGGGCGGGGGTCATCCCGCTGCGGGTCGCGGCCGGGGTGCCGGTTCCGTCGGCGGAGACCCTTCGTCCCGACGACCTGCCGCCCTCGGTGGTCGCCTACCTGGAACGTCACGGGGCCGCCGGCGCGCGCTAGCGTCCCGGGTCACGCGGGGATCGCCACGAGCTTGTCGTCGTCCGGCGCCGGCCTGCCGCGGGACGTGTTGTTGGTCAGCATCCACAACTCTCCCCCGATGAGCGAGACCGCACGGATGCGTCCCACGCCGTCGAAGTAGACCTCCGGCTTGGTGAGCTTGCCGCCCTCCCAGGTGGCCCGCCACACCCGCTCGCCGCGCAGTGCCGCCACGAAGATCACTCCCGTCCCCGAGACGGCGATCCCGCTGGGCGACGCTTCGGCGGTCGTCCACACCGCCAGCGGCGGCGTGAGCCCCTTCTCGTCCGACGGCCCCTCGGCCAGCGGCCAGCCGTAGTTCGCGCCCCGGGTGATGAGGTTCAACTCGTCGAAGAGGTTCTGGCCGAACTCGCTGGCGAACAGGTGGCCCTCGCCGTCCCACCCGAGCCCCTGGACGTTGCGGTGCCCGTACGACCACACCTGGTTGCCGAACGGGTTGTCAGACGGGATGCCGCCCTCCGGAGTCACCCGCAGGATCTTGCCCCCGAGGGACTGCTTGTCCTGGGCGTTCTCCCTGACGCCGGCGTCGCCGGTGCCGATGTAGAGCATGCCGTCGGGCCCGAAGCGCAGCCTGCCGCCGTTGTGGTTGCCCGCCTTCGGGATCCCGCTGACGACGACCTTGGGCTGGCTGAGCCCGTCGGGCGCGTAGTGGTACCTGACGACACGGTTGTCGTCCGCGGCGGTGTAGTACAGGTAGATCAGCGAGTCGGTGGCGAAGTCGGGCGACAGCGCGAGGCCGAGCAGGCCGCCCTCCCCGTCCGGCACGACGCCGTCGACTTTCGCGACCACCTTGATCTCGTTGCCGAGCGTGAACCTGACGAGCTCGGCGCGCTCCCGCAGGGTGATCAGGACTGTCCCGTCGGGCAGCATCGCGAAGTCCCAGGGGACGTCGAGCCCGGTGGCGAGCACCCGAGATTGGCTCGCGGTGGGCTCCTCGCCCGGCGTCGGGCCCGGGCTCGCCGACGTCGACGGGGGGACGCTCGTCGCCGGGGACGACGGCGCGGGGGTCGTCGGCGGAGGGACACTCGGCGCGGGCGGCTCGCCGGTACACCCCGCCACGAGGACCGGCAGCAACCCCGCCGCCAGCCAGGCACGCAGCCCTCTTACCGGACCCGTCATGCGGTCAAGTGTGCGCCAGCCCGGCAAACGCCCCTCGTCAGACGCCCTTCAGGACCTTCCTCACAGCCCCTGGGCGAGCTTGTAGTAGGCCTGGTTCCAGCGCAGCTCACGCTGGAACCCACGAAGCGTGGTCGACTCGTCGATCTCAAGCAGTTCGATGCCGGCCATGGTGGCGAAGTCGCGGAACACGTCGAGCCCGACGGCGGTGGTCATCACCGTGTGGTGCGCGGCACCCGCCGACAGCCAGCAGGCGGCGCTGGTGGCGAAGTCGGGAGCGGGCTTCCAGACCGCCCTGCCGACAGGCAGCTTGGGCAGGTCGGGCGGGGTGACGTTCTCCACCACGTTGGCGACCAGCCTGAACCTGTCGCGGACGTCCGACATGGCGACCACGAGGGCAGGGCCCGCGTCGGCGGTGAAGACCAGCCGCACCGGGTCGGCCTTGCCGCCGATGCCGAGCGGGTGCACCTCGAGCCTCGGCCGCTTCGTCGTCAGGGACGGCGCGACCTCCAGCATGTGGGCGCCCAGGATCAGCTCCTCGCCCGGCGTCAGGTTGTACGTGTAGTCCTCCATGAGGGAGGCGCCGCCGGGCAGGCCGGCGCCCATCACGTTCGCCACCCGCACCAGGATCGCCGTCTTCCAGTCGCCCTCGGCGCCGAAGCCGTACCCCTCGGCCATGAGCCGCTGCACGCCGAGACCCGGCAACTGCTTGAGCTCGCCGAGGTCCTCGAAGGTCGTGGTGAAGGCACCGAAGCCGCCGGTCTCCAGGAAGCTCCGCAGGCCCAGCTCGATCGCCGCGCCGTCGCGCAGCGACTCGTGGCGGTCGCCGCCCGGCAACAGTTCCTCGGCGACGTCGTAGAGGTCGGCGTACTCGGCGACCAGCGCGTCGACGTCCTGGCCCGGGACGGCCTTCACGGCGTCCGCGAGCTCGTTGACGCCCCAGGTGTTGACCTGGACCCCGAGCCGGAGTTCGGCCTCGGTCTTGTCGCCCTCGGTCACGCCGACGTAGCGCATGTTGTCGCCGAACCTGGCGAGCTTCAACGTCCGGGCCGCCTGCCAGCCTGCCGCGGCGCGCTGCCAGTCCTCGACCTGCTTGCGCACCCCCGGGTTGGAGACGTGCCCGACGACAGTCTTGCGGGCCACGCCCAGCCGGGTCTGCATGTAGCCGAACTCGCGGTCGCCGTGCGCGGCCTGGTTCAGGTTCATGAAGTCGAAGTCGATCTCGTCCCACGGCAGCTCGACGTTGGCCTGGGTGTGGAGGTGCAGCAGCGGCTTGCGCAGCGCGTCCAGCCCCGCGATCCACATCTTCGCCGGCGAGAAGGTGTGCATCCACGCGATGACGCCGATCACCCTGTCGTCAGAGTTGGCGTCGAGCGCCAGCCTGCGGATCGAGTCGGTGTCGATGACGACGGGCTTCCACGTCACAGTGACGGGCAGCCCCGCCAGTCCGTCGGCGACCTGGCGCGACTGCTCTGCCACCTGCCTGAGGGTCTCGTCGCCGTAGAGCGACTGGCTGCCTGTGACGAACCACACCTCGTAGCCATCGAACGAGGTGGTCAGCGGCGTGCGGGACATCGATGTTCCTTCCGAAGGGGATTGCTTGTCAGTTGCCGGCCGGGCGGCGGTCGTCCGCCACCTGCCCGTAGACGTTCTGGTACCTGTCGAACAGGCTGTCGACATCGGACTGGGGAATGGGCACCGGCGTGCCCAGCTGCCTGGCGAAGTGGACGGTGCGCGCCACGTCCTCCACCATGACGGCGGCCTTCACGGCATCCCGTGCCGTCACGCCGATGGTGAACGGACCGTGGTTGGCCATCAGCACGGCACGCGAGCGGGAGTCCCGCAGCGTCTCGACGATGCCCCTGCCGATCGAGTCGTCACCGATGAGGGCGAACGGGCCGACGGGGATCTCGCCGCCGAACTCGTCGGCCATCATCGTGAGCACGCACGGGATCGGCTCGCGGCGGGCCGCCCAGGCCGTCGCGTAGTCGGAGTGGGTGTGCACGACGCCGCCGACCTCCGGCATGTGTCGATAGACGTACGCGTGCGCGGCGGTGTCGGAGGACGGGTTGCGGGTGCCGTCGACGAGGTTCCCGTCCAGATCGCACACGACCATCGCCGCCGGTGTCAGCTCGTCGTAGGAGACCCCCGACGGCTTGATTACGAACAGCTCCGAGTCGGGGACCCTGCCCGACACATTGCCGGCCGTCCAGACCACCAGGCCGTAGCGCACCAGTTCCTCGTGCAACCGCGCCACGTCCTCGCGCACCTTCTGGATGCGCTCGGCAAGACCCGCGTCGAAGTTCGTCATCGTGGTTTCGGTCCTCTCCACATCCGGCCACCGTGGCCGGGCCGGGGTGCGGCGGTCGACTCCCGCACCACGAGTTCGGGCATGATCAGGTCGCCGCTCGGCAGGGCGTCCCCCTGCAGCGCGGCGATCAGCAGCGTGACGCTCAGCGCGCCGAGAGCGTGGAAGTCCTGCCTCACGGTGGTGAGCGGCGGCAGGAAGTGCCGGGACTCCGGGATGTCGTCGAAGCCGACCACGCTGAGGTCCTCGGGAACGCTGAGCCCCCTGGCGTGCAGGCCGTGCAACAGGCCCAGCGCCATCTGGTCGTTGGCGACGAAGACCGCCGTCGCCTCCTCCAGTTCCGGTGCCTGGCTGCCGTAGTGGTAGCCGAAGTCGGCGGTCCAGTCGCCGATCACGGGCTCGTGGACGGGCAGCCCGGTCTCCGTCAGCCGCTCCTGCCAGGCGTCCTTGCGGGCCAGCGCATCGAGCCAGTCGACGGGCCCGGCGAGGTGGAGGATGTCGCGGTGTCCGAGCTTGATGAGGTGGTCGACCGCCAGCCGGGCACCCGCCCGCTGGTCGACCGCGGCGGTCAGCCGGTCGGGTGCGGAACCTGCCGTGACCACCAGCACAGGCAGGTCCCGCATCACGTCCTGGACGCTCTCCAGCGAAGGGATTCGCGGGGCTATGACGCACAACGCCTCGACGCCCTGGACGAGCAGGTGCTCGACGCGGGCGCCGGGGCCGTCCGGCGAATCGGGAATCGAGATCGCGTCCACGGCGTAGCCCTCCGCGCGAGCGGCTTCCTCGAAGCCTCGCAACGCCGTGTTGGGTCCGTAGTGGACCGGGCTGTCGACGATCACTCCCAGCCTGCGCGAGCGGTTGGTGGCCAGCGCGCGGGCGATCGGGCTCGGGGTGTACCTCACCTCGTCGATGGCGGCGAGCACCCTGTCCCTCGTCGTGGGCCTGATGCTCGGGTGGTTGTTGAGCACCCGGGAGACGGTCTGGTGCGAGACTCCGGCGAGCCGGGCGACGTCATACATGCTCGGCTTGCGCCGCGCCCTGCCCTCTGCCATCGCGCCCTCTCCGCTGAGCGGCAGCACCCCGGAGTCAAGGGCCTGCTCGCGCCCGATGTTACCGCTAACGCAGAGCCCGTGGGAACCAAGCGGCGCTATTCGTCCAGCGCTCTGCCGGTGATGTCGGGCAGGAACAGCGCGGCACTCGCCGCCACCACGAAAGCTACACCGAACACGCCGAAGACGAGTGCCTCTCCCCCGCCGCCCAGCAGGAACGGCACGCTGAGCGGGGCGATGATCGACGCGATCCGCCCGAACGCCGCCGCCGCGCCGGTGCCGGTGCCGCGCACCGGGGTGGGGTAGAGCTCGGGACCGATGGCGTACAGGGCGCCCCACGCCCCGAGGTTGAAGAACGAGAGCGCGCAGCCCGCCGCGATGATGGCGGCCGGCGTCGTGGCGAAGCCGAAGAACACCGCCGAGACCGCCGACCCCGCGAGGAACGTCGCCAGGGTCACCCGCCTGCCCCAGACCTCGATGAGCCAGGCAGCGGCGGCGTATCCGGGCAACTGCGCGAGCGTGATGATCAGCGTGTACTCGAACGACTGCACCAGCGGGAATCCCCGGGCCACGAGCAGCGTCGGGATCCAAGTGAACGCCCCGTAGTAGCTGAGGTTGATGCAGAACCAGACCACCCACAGCGCGAGCGTCCGTCCGCGATAGGTGCGCGACCAGATGCTGCCGCGCTCCTCCACGACCGGTGCCGTCTCGACCGCCGCCTCGGCCGGGACAGCCCTAGAGACACGAGGCTCCGCGACATCGGTCGCGGTCGTGCCGCTGCCCTGCTCGAAGGCGACCACCGCCGCCTCGGCCTCCGCGTGCCTGCCCTTGAGCTCGAGGAAGCGGACGGACTCCGGGAGCCCCCAGCGCACCACTGCCGCGTACGCGGCGGGCACCACCCCGACCGCCAGCGCCCAGCGCCAGCCGTCCGGACCGGAGGGGACGATGAAGTAGCCGATGAGCGCGGCCAGCACCCAGCCGACTGCCCAGAACGCCTCGAGCGCGACGACCATGCGCCCACGGATGCGTCGCGGCGCGAACTCGCTCACGAGAGTCGACGCCACGGGCAGCTCGGCCCCCAGGCCGATGCCCACCAGGAAGCGCAGCGCCATGAGCATGGCGACGCCGACCGACAGCGCCGCGGCGCCGGTCGCGACTCCGTACACCAGCAGGGTGAGCGCGAAGGTCTGGCGACGGCCGATCCTGTCGGCGAGCAGCCCGCCGAGGCTCGCGCCCAGCGCCATGCCGACGAACCCGATGGACGCGATCCACGACAACTGCGTGGCGTCGAGGCTCCATTGCTGGCGCAGCGCCGCCATGACGAACGAGATCAGCCCCACGTCCATCGCGTCCAGCGCCCAGCCCACGCCGGAGCCCGCCAGCAACCTGCCGTGCTGGCGTCCGAACCTCAGCCTGTCAAGGCGTTCGGCCCTGCTCACTGCGGTGGCTGGCATGGGGGTGGCTCCTCTCGTCTGCGGCGATAGTACGGCGGGCGACCCACCGAACCGCCGTGCGCCACCCCGGCTGGACGCTCCTCGGCTCACAGGAAGCTCAAAGCCGACGCTCACCGCACCGCCAGCAGGGGAACCAACAGTGGGTCACGCCCAACCCGCCGGCCCGAGGAGGTCACGTGACCGCCCTGTCGTCCCCGCAAGCCCGCCGCCTTCACCCCGCACGGCCCGTCCGCCGCCGGCCCTCCATCAACGCGTGGGCCCGCGACGTCGTCGGGGTCGTGACCTGGTCGAGCGTCCTGGTGGTCGTGGCCCTGTGGGTGGCGGGCGGCGGCGTCCGCGACCTGACCTCCGCGGCCGCCGGCCTCACCAGCGCGGGCAGGCTGACGGGACTGGTCGCGTCCAACCTGCTGCTGATCCAGGTGCTCCTGATGGCGCGGATCCCGCCGCTGGAACGCACCTACGGCCAGGACGAACTGGCGCGCCGGCACAGGCTCGTCGGGCTCGCCTCGTTCTGGCTGATGGTGACCCACATCGCGCTCATCACTGTCGGGTACGCGCTCGAGGTCGACCTCAACCCGTTCGCGCAGCTCTGGGAACTGGTGACCGACTACCCGGGGATGCTCCTGGCGACCGCAGGCACCCTCTCGCTCGTGCTCGTCGTCGTGACCAGCATCAGGCGCGCCCGGAAGCGGCTGCGGTACGAGTCCTGGCACCTGCTGCACCTGTACGCCTACCTCGGCGTCGGGCTCGCCCTGCCGCATCAGCTGTGGACCGGCCAGGAGTTCCTCTCCAGCCCCGTCGCCACCGTCTACTGGTGGACGCTCTGGGCCTGCGCGGCCGGCGCGATCCTGCTGTGGCGGGTCGGGTTGCCGCTCTACCGCAGCGTCGCCCACGACCTGCGGGTGCACGCGGTGGTGGACGAGGGCCCCGGCGTCGTCTCCGTGTGGCTGCGCGGCCGCAACCTCCATCGCCTCCCCGTGGCGGCGGGCCAGTTCTTCGTCTGGCGGTTCCTCGCCGGCAGCGGCTGGACGCGGGGACACCCGTACTCGCTCTCCGCGGCGCCCGGCGACGACACGCTGCGGATCACCGTCAAGCACCTCGGGGACGGCAGCGGTGGGCTCGCCGGCCTCCGTCCCGGAACCCGGGTGCTCTTCGAAGGTCCTTTCGGGAAGCTGCACTCCGGCGTCCGCACC
>JAEWIK010000092.1 GCA_023387135.1 Actinomycetes bacterium
TAGTAGTAGAGGGTGCCGTCCAGCAGGGTGACGTGGACCTGGGCGCGCTGTGGCTTGTGGATGGCGTCGTTCCGCTTCTCGCCGCCGGCGCGGTCGACTGTCACGACGTAGGTGTCGCCCTCGGGCGGTGCCTGGAAGCCGGCCAGGCAGTCGGCGCCGTCGGCGGCGGGGATCCAGCCCGGGTCGGCGGTCATGCTCGCGAGGTCGGGGACGAGGCTCTCCCAGTAGCCTGCCTCGATCATGCGGGTGCGGAGGGCCTGCGCCGACGCGGCGGTCGGGTCGGCATAGCCCGGATAATTGTGCGCGACCTCGAAGTCCCAGCCCGCCTCGGTCGACTCCGACCAGGCCTTGTTGTGGGCTTCGAAGAGCCGTTCAGCGGCGGTGGCCACCGCGGAGGGCGCAGGGGCCGACGGCGTCGAACCGCCGCAGCCGGCCGTGACGAGCAGCATTGTCGCAAGGGCAAGCGCAATGATCGGGCGGAAGCGCCCAGGGCGAGAGAGCACGTCCCGCACACTACCCATGGCGGAGGTCCCGGAATTGCAGGTGCCCGGGTCTCGCGACCCGGGCACCCTCAGCCTTCAGCTCACAGGCCGGTGAGCACGTCTCCGGCGAGGTGGACCTGGTATCCCATGGCCTTGAACATCGCTGCCTTGGCGACCAGCGCCTTGTCGGCGGTCTCGGCGTCGGGGGCGTACACCACGTTGAGGTGGTTGGCCTTGTGCCGTGCCATGAGCTGGTCGCGTCCGACGCCGTGCAGGACGGCGTTCATGATCGGCCACTCCGGGTTGGTGGAGTCGAGGCGACGCTGCACCTCTTCTTCAGGCATCTCGATGCAGGTGCCGCGACCGAGGTCGACGTGCAGCGCGCCGTCCATGAGGAACACGCGCGACCAGACGATCTCGCCCGGCTTCGACACGCCTGACAGCGTGCCGCCGCCCAGCGGGAAGAAGTAGTAGCTCTGCCGGTAGGCGTGGGCCTTGTCGTAGCCGCCCAGGTGGGACGCGGGCACCGAGCCCGAGATCTCCAGCACCCACACGAAGTCGTCGCCCCAGACGTCGCCCCAGCGCACGTCGTGGAGGGTGGTCGCCGGGTCGAGGCCCATGGCGGTCCACACCCTGTTGGTGACGAGGGTGTCGATGGCGACGCCCTGGTCGACCTCGTTCGCGCAGGGGACGGGGGCGCCCTCGTACAGCACGCGGGAGCCGTCCCGCGACGTCACCGGCGGGCGGTCGACGTTGTTGAGCAGGCCCTCGACAAGGTCGGACGCCGGCACCATGTCCTTCAGGCCCTGCTGGTACTGGATGCCCACGACGTCGGCGCCGAAGTCGTCGGCCATCCTGACCGCCGCGACGTACATCTTCATCTGCTCATGGAGCTGGGCGTCCGTCAGGTTCTCCTTCCAGTCGCCGTCGTTGTCGACGTGGAAGGTCATGCCCTTGGCGTCGAGCCAGGCGCGGACCGCCTTGGCCTCGTCGTCGCTGACGTTGCGCATCTCGGCGACGAGAGCGCTCTGCGAGAGCCGCTCCTTGTAGATGCCCGCCGGGTTCATCAGCTCATCGTCGATGAGCGCGTTGTACATGCCCATGCAGTACTCGTCGAAGATCGCGATGATCGCCTTGTCGTTCTTGAGCTGGGCGGCGAGCGCCTCGCCGAGCTTCTTCTCGTCCGACTCGGGCAGTGCGGGCAGGTCACGGACGTGCGAGATGTCGTGGACGATGACGCCGGTCTCCAGCCACTCGCCGAGCTTGGTGCGTGCCCAGTCGTCGGTGAAGTCCTTGCTCCACAGAGTGGAGTGCTTGATGCCCGCCTTCACCATCGAGCCGTGCAGGTTGAGCATGCCCACCAGGCCGGGGAAGTCGCCCGCGAAGTTGGCCACCAGCAGGATCGGTCCCTCGTGGTCGCGCAGGCCGTGGAGCAGGTGGTGGCTGTACTGCCACACCGCCTCGACGACGACCAGCGGCGCGTCCTTGGGGACGTTCTTGAAGACCTGCATGCCGTAGTGCTGGCTGTCGATGAAGCCGTGGCCGGTGGCGGGGTTGACGCCGTGGGCACGCTTCACCTTCCAGCCGAACGACTCCACTGCAGCTCCGAACTCGCCCTCGACCTGCTGCTGCATGGCCCAGGTCTTCACGTTGGTGGTCAGCCGGAGGTCGCCGTTGGCCACGACATAGACCGTCTTCGGCTCGGCCTGCGGACGGGCGGTGATCTCCGGGAAGAGATAGGTGCTCACAGATGTCTCCTAATGATTCGTCGAGCTCGTCCTCGCGCGCGAACCTGCCCGGCAGCGCTGGATGGGCTAGGAGACTGCTGAACAAGCATGTCCCGGCTGCGGCGTCCCCGGACGGGCGATCTGCGGCCCCCAGATCCGGGTCCGTATGTCCAATACGGACTCCAGATCTGGTGACCCCAGCTCATCCCGCCGGGCACGTCCTCGCTCGGAACAGCCTTGTTCAGCAACCTCCGGGTCAAGACTCTCAGCAATCGATTTCAGAGTCAAGGCGGACGTGCCCGACACTGCCTGGTGAGGCGCCCGTCCGCCGCGCGACCGGACGCCGTGGCGTCGGACGAGCGGATGTGCGGGACGCCGTGCGTCAGCCGAGCGGCTGCGTGGGCCGGACGACGAAGCCCGTCCGCAGCTTGGGAGTGAAGAACGTCGACTTGGGTGGCATGAGCAGGCCCTCGCGCGCGGTCCGCTCGATCTCGGCCAGCGAGGTGGGCCGGATCAGGACACCCGCCGCGTACTGGCCGCTCGCCACCCCCGCGAGCATCTCGTCCAGCCCGTGCTGGTAGCCGACCTTGAGGTCGGACCCGTGCGGATCTGCGGCGATGGGCGCGAGCGCGTGCTCGAGGTAGGCGCCGTCCAGCGCCCGGACGTCCGCGAAAGCCTCGGGACGCGGGGCCATCCACTCCGCGGTGCCGTCAGGGTGCAGCAGCACGAGCCGTCCGAGCTCGACCATCTTCCGCAGCGTCTCGGGGGTCACCGGCCCGTCCACGGCGGTGAGGTCGAACGACGCTTCCAGCACGCCGCGCAGGTGGTCGAGACAGATCCCCGAGTAGAGCCTGTGGATCGCCTCGATGCTCAACTGGTCGGCGACGAGCTCGTTGACGAACGTGAGGGTGTACTCGGCGTCGGTGTCGGTCCTGCCGGTGGCGGCCCTGACCTCCCGGCGGTACTGCTGGGAGACCCCGTAGCGGTGGTGGCCGTCGGCGATCAGGATGTCGTCCGCGGCGAGGATCGCGGCGATCTCGGCGATCCTGGCCGGATCTGTCACCCGCTCGACGAGGTGTTCCACACCCTCGGCGGTCATGGACCCCACGGGCTCGCCGGGCGCGTCGAGCGCCGCCGTGAGCCCGGACGCGAGCGACAGCCCCCAGACCGGCGAGAGGTTGGTCGCCGTCGCGCGGGTGAGGTCGAGCCTGTCGGTGGAGGCCTTCGGAGTGATCCGCTCGTGCGGCAGCACACCGCCGTCGCCGTACTCGACCACCTCGAGCCCGCCGAGCACTCCGACGATGACGCGCGGCGTGCCCGTCGAGTCGGTGAACCTCATCCTGTAGATGGTCAGCGACGGTTCCTCGTCCTGGACGAGCACTCCGTCGTCGATCCACGAGCGCAGGGTGGCAGCCGCCTGGTCGTAGCGGTCGTCGCCGCCGCGCGGCACGTCCACCCTGACGATGTTGTGCTCGTCGCGGCCAGCGAGCTCGTCGACGTCGGCGTCCGAGAGCACGTCGTACGGCGGCGCTATGACTGCCTGCAGGACGGTGCCGGGGGCGTAGCGGAACGCGCGGAAAGGGGCGAAGCCTGGCATGGCGCAACGCTATCGCGCTTGTCGCAGGGGGAGACCCTCGACGTCGGGCGTGGGCTAGCCCGGCAGCCCGGCGACGTACTCCCACAGGCGGTCCGCGGCGGGCGCCGGGGTGAAGCCGGTGGCGAGCAGCTTGTCGAGCTTCAGGGCGCTGTGCGCCGGCCGCGGCGCGACGAGCTTTCCGGCGCTGTAC
>JAEWIK010000135.1 GCA_023387135.1 Actinomycetes bacterium
GCCCTGCTCCCCCGCCGCGTCGGCCTGGCTGTAGAGCTGCTGGAACTGCGGGTTGTCGTAGTGCCAGTAGTACGCCGGGTTGGCGAACCGTCCGAGGTCACGAGCCTCCACGTGGGCGACGATCGTCAGGTCGTAGTTGCCGTCGGTGAACACCTCGGACAGCCACCGGGAGAAGTCGAGCTTCTCGATCGTCGTCTCGACGCCCACCTCGCGGAGTTGCGAGGCGACGAACTGGGCGGCCTTGGTCGCGTACGGCACGACGGGGACCCGCAGCCTGAGCTTGAGCTTGCCGGGCTCGTAGCCGGCCTGCTGCAGCAGCGTCTTGGCCTGTGCCGGGTTGTAGGGGTAGGTGCCCGACAGGTCCTCGTACCACGGGTCGGTCGGCGCCACCATCGAGCCGATCAGCGTCCCGTGAC
Organism: Actinomycetes bacterium; assembly: GCA_023387135.1. Taxonomy (GTDB): domain Bacteria; phylum Actinomycetota; class Actinomycetes; order Propionibacteriales; family Propionibacteriaceae; genus Propionicimonas. The sequence goes on from JAEWIK010000135.1 coordinate 417, forward strand.
CGTTCCAGATGGTGTTGATCAGCGCCTTCCTGTCGATCGCCATGGTGAGGGCCTTGCGGACCTCGAGCTTGGCGAGCGCGGGGTTGTCGTGGTTGAGGCCGAGCACCACCTCGCCGTTCGTCGTCCCCTCCACCGTGGTGAACCTCTCGGTGTCGGCGAACTGCGAGAGGGCGTCCGGCGCCTGCAGGTTGGAGATGATGTCGAGGTCCCCGGACAGCATGGCGGCGTTCATCGCGTTCGGGTCGGTGAAGTACCTGAAGGTCACCTCGTCGAAGCGTCCCGGCGTCCCCCAGTAGGAGGAGTTCTTCGCGAGGACGACGCTGGTCCCCTTGTTCTGCTGCTTGAGGGCGTACGGGCCCGAGCCCGCCGTCTGGGTGGCGAGGTCGCCGGTGAACGCGGGATCGACGATCATGCCGAGCGTCGACGCCATCTCGTACAGCCACATGACCGACGGACGGGCGAGCGTGATGACCACCTTGCTCGGCTCGGGAGCCTCCGCAGAGGCGACGAGGCCCACCTGCGCGCGCAGCGTGTCGGTGATGGTGGCGTCCTTCTTCAGCCTGTCGATGTTGGCGACGACCGCCTGGCCGTCCACCGCCGCGCCGGACGGGTACTTCGCCGCCGCGTTGAGGTGGAAGGTGTAGGTCTTCTGGTCGGGGGTGACCTCCCAGGCCTGCGCGAGCAGCGGCTTCAGCACGCCCTCGGAGTCGACCTTCAGCAGCGTCTCGTACACGTTGTACAGCAGCACCTGCGGTATCGACGCCGCGCTGTTGTGGAACGGGTCGAGCGAGGGCGGTTCCAGCGTCGCGCCCACCTTGAGGGTGTGCAGGTCGCTGGGAGTCTCGCCGGGAGCCGAGGTACAACCGGCAGCGACCATCGCCATCACCAGGGCCACCAGCCCGGCGATCATGCGGGTCGTGAGTGAGCCGCGCGGCCTGGACCGGGTTCCCTGGTTGTCCATCAACCCTCCTGAGTCTGTCCGCGCGGGCCGCGCAGGCGCGGGAATTCTAGTACAGACCTTCCTCAGTCCCACCGAGGCCCGCCCGCGGCGCTCGCCGGCATCGCCGGGCACCACCGGCGATTTGGGCATCTGCCCCCCGCCACCTATAGTTGGACGAGCGACGCGGGGTGGAGCAGCTCGGTAGCTCGCTGGGCTCATAACCCAGAGGTCACAGGTTCAAATCCTGTCCCCGCTACGAGAAGTGGCCCTGACTTGGGTAACCAGGTCAGGGCCACTGGCTTGTCCGGATCATTCGCAATTCATCCGCAAGGAATGGGCGAAAGGGAGCCATTTCACAGCCCCGGCCCAGACACTCCTGCCGCTGCGAACGTCCGGCGCACAGCCTTCTCCACGTTGTCGACGGAACGGGCCGCTGACTGCGTCCACGGTCATGAAGCCGATGTGAAGGATTCGCCTGCCGGCATGTCGTCCCGGTGCAATGATCGGCTCGTGACCACTCGTGGGCGTACTCGCTGCTCCCGACGGGCCGCGACTCTCTAGAAGGGAACAAGGGAATGACCTTCCCGCCGCAAGCGATACCCGGGTCCGTCCTCACCCGGGAGCCCGTCAAGAAGAAGGTGGGTCGAGTCTCGCGCATCGCCCATGTGGGGACCATCACGGTGGATGGCGAGGGCACGCTCGACTACTCCGAGGACTTGGCGCAGACCAAGAGACCGAACGCCACGATCAAGCGGGACGCGGCCGACGTGGAGCGCAACGCTCTCGCATCGACCGGAGGCGCGGCGATGCCGGCGCGGGACGTGAATCGCCTGAGTTCACGCGCCGACGAGGCTTCCGAGATCGAACAGAAGGCAAACGAGGAGTGGATCGAGCAGGGAAGCTACGGACGCATGAGAGAGCCCGAATAACACAGGCCAGCAGCCGGACAACAACTGCCACAGAATCACCGGACACACCTCGCCCCCGTTCAGACGCGGGCTCTCCACTGTGACGTGCGCCCCTGTCGAGGGCGGTACTCAGAGACTCAATTCCCTCAGGTGTCAGGGGGACCCGGGTTGCGTCGGGGCCTGGGCATGGCCGCCGGCGAGCGAGGTCTGCAGCAGGGAGACGAGGAGCGCGCGGTCGGGCTCGTCGAGGGTGGCCAGCGGGGAGCCGGTGGTGATCGCGTCGCGAAGGCGGGTGGCGGCTGCTTTTCCCGCGGGAGTCAGGCGCAGGGTCCGACGCCTGGCGTCGTCGGGGTCGGACGTCCGCTCCACCAACCCACGCTTCTCGAGTTGGGTGGCCAACAGCGTGACATTGGACCTGTCGCAGGACAGCAGCGCGGCGGCGTCCCCCATCGTGCAACCGGCGTTGTCGTCCAACAGCCATAGCAGGCCCGCCGTCGCCTCGCTCACGCCGAGGTCGCGCAGGGCGTCAGCCGCCGCCGCTCGGTGGGCCCGGGCCAGCCGATCGATGCCTGCCGCCGCCGTGTACAGCACCTGCGCCTCGCTCGCCTGCACAGCGACCTCCTTACTTGAGGATCTCAAGCATCTGATAAAGTGCTTGAGTGTCTCAACGATTGTAGGAGATGACGATGCACTCACGAAGGCGCGCCGATGCGGGGCTGGTCGTGGCGCGGCGGACGACGACAG
>JAEWIK010000217.1 GCA_023387135.1 Actinomycetes bacterium
GGGCCGGGGCGAGCCCCGGCCCCTCACCTCTTGTTACTGACCCTGGAGGCCCGGTGAGCGTCATCTCAGCCATGCGGCCGACCACCCGTCGCAGGGTGAGCCGGCTCTCGACCTATGTGGTCGCCGGAATCCTGATCCTGGCGGTGGCAGTCTTCGCCGACTGGGATCGGCTCGGCCAGCAGTTCGCCAATCCTGCCGTCGCCGCGAAGATGTGGCCCGAGGTCGTGACCACAGCGCTGGTCAACACGCTGCTCTACACGCTGGCGGGCTTTGCCGGCGGCGTGGTGCTCGCGGTGCTGTTGGCCATTCTGAAGCTCGGCGGCGGCCCGTTGGGCTGGCTGGCGACCGGCTACATCGAACTCTTCCGCGGCATCCCCATGCTGCTCACCATCTTCCTCTTCGCCTACGGCCTGCCGATCGCCCTCGGGGTCCGCATCCCTGGCGGTGGGATGGGGGCAGGCATCCTGGGTCTCATCGTCGTGACCAGCGCGTACACGGCGGAGATCGTGCGTTCGGGCATTCAGGCGGTGCCGCTCGGCCAGCGTGAGGCGGCGCGTTCGCTGGGCATGTCGTCGGGGACCACGATGTTCTCCATCGTGTTGCCGCAGGGCCTGCGCATCGTCATCCCCCCGATGACCAACGAGTTCGTGATGCTGCTGAAGGACTCGTCGTTGCTGTACATCGCGGGGCTGCAGATCCCGCAGAAGGAACTGACGAACTTCGCCCGTGACGCCTTGACGACCAACTCCAACGCCACCCCGCTGATCGTGGCCGCGGTGCTCTACCTCGTCATCACAGTCCCGCTGACGTGGCTGGTCGGAAGGCTCGAGAAGAGACTGGACCCCAAGCGATGAGCGAACTCACTGTCACCCTCGACGACGCCGGCATCCCGCCCGTCCAGATCACGGGCCTTCACAAGGCCTTCGGCGAGAACAAGGTGCTGCGCGGCATCGACCTCACCGTCCAGCAGGGCGAGGTCGTCTGCGTGATCGGGCCGTCCGGCTCGGGCAAGTCGACGCTGCTGCGGTGCGTCAACCTGCTGGAGAAGCCGACCAAGGGCTCCATCAAGCTGTTGGGCGCCGAGGTCACGGACCCCGACGTCGACATCAACACGGTGCGGACGCACGTCGGGATGGTCTTCCAGTCCTTCAACCTGTTCCCGAACCTGACGGCGCTCGGCAACTGCATGATCGCGCAGCGCAAGGTGCTCAAGCGCTCGAAGGCGGAGGCCGCCGAGATCGCCCGCAAGAACCTCGAACTCGTCGGGCTGTGGGACAGGATGGACTACGTCCCGGCGCAGCTCTCGGGCGGGCAGCAGCAGCGCGTGGCGATAGCCCGGGCGCTCTCCATGGACCCGCGGATCATGCTCTTCGACGAGCCCACCGCCGCCCTCGACCCGGAACTGGTGGGCGACGTGCTCACCGTCATGCGCGACCTCGCCGAGGCGGGCATGACGATGATGGTGGTCACGCACGAGATGGCGTTCGCCAGGGACGTGTCGGACAGGACGATCTTCATGGACGCCGGCGTGATAGTCGAGCAGGGCCCGTCCAGCGAGCTCATCAGCTCTCCGGCCGAGCGCCGCACCCAGATCTTCCTCAAGCGCGTCCTCGACCCGACCCACGTCGGCGAACTCGGTGAGACCGAGGCCGACTAGGCAAGCGCCTCGGGGGAGAGGACCATCTCGGTCCCCAGCGCGATGGCGCCCACCACCCCCGCCATCTCGCCGATCACCGAGTGGGCGAGCGTGAGGTTGCGGGTGGCGAGCGGGAGGGCTCGCTGGTAGGCGACCGAGCGGATCCCCGCGAGCAGGTCGTCGGTGGCCTCGGTGAGCGGGCCCGTGACGACGATCCGCGCCGGGTTGTAGACGTGGACGAGCGACGCGACGGTGCTGCCGATGAGCGCGGCGGCGTCCCGGATCAGCCTGATGGCGAGGGGGTCGCCGTTGCGGGCGGCCTGACGCAGGTCGCTCTGGGTGAGGTCGGGGTTGCCTGTGGCAGCCCTCAGCTTCTTCGTGATCGCCTCCGCCGACGCCACCGCCTCGATGCAGCCTGTGTTGCCGCAGGAGCAGATGATCTCCTCCGCGCCCACCACCGAGAGGTGCCCGATGTCGCAGGCGGCGCCGTCGGCGCCGCGGTGCAGGTCGCCCTTGGCGGTCACGAGCCCGCCCCCGATGCCCGTCCCGACCTTCACGACGAGCAGCGGGCACTGGTCGTCGGGCAGCACCCGGGCCTCGCCCAGCGCTATCAGGTTGACGTCGTTGTCGACCCTGCAGGGGCAGCCGAACTCGCCGCCGAGGTAGGCGGCGACGGGGAAGCCGTCCCAGCCCGGCATGATCGGCGGACGGACCGGCACGCCGCGCTTGGTGTCGACGGGGCCGGTGAAGGACACCACGACGGTCCGCAACGACGCGTCGCCCAGGCCGAGGCCGTCGAGGATCTCCCTGGCGAGCGAGACCGTCGCGTCCAGCGTCGCGGCAGGCCCGACGTCGGTCAGGAACTCGATCCTGCGCTGGGCGAGCAGCTTCTGGTCCATGCGGGCCACCACGACCCTGATGTGGTGAGGGGTGAGCTCGACGACCAGGATCGCGCCTGCTTCGGGGTTGATGGCGAGGGTCTCGGCCGGCCTGCCGCGGCCGTGCTCCAGCGGCGTGATGCCGTTCGAGACCACCAGCCCGCGCTTCTCCAGCCCTGTCAGGCAGGCGCCGATCGTCGAGCGGGCGAGGCCGGTGGCGCGTGCGAGCTCGGGACGGGTCGTGGCGGCGCCGGACGCTATCAGCTGTGCCACGACGCTCATCGCCACCGAGGGGTCACTCAGCCGGGCGAGGGTGGGAACGTGGAGTCGCGCCACGGGAAGTTCCCTGAGGCTTTTTGGCTCTGCCGTCATCGAAATCCGCCCCGATTTCTGTCGTGAAATGCATTATTCAGGCTCTCTTGCGAACGGTAGCACCTCTGTTAAGTTCTCACTCGACGAACTAAATCGTTCGGTGGGCAATGCATCCTCAACGCGGAGGGCGGCGAATGTCACAGGCTTCTCGGGGTCCGGCCAGCCGGGTCCGCGCTGTCATCGTCGGCGGCGGCATGATCGGCAACGTCCATCGGCGGGCGGCGCTGTTGAACGGTGCCGAGGTGGTGGGAGTCGTCGAGCAGGACCCGGAGCGGGCCGCCGCCACCGCCGCCAGGTGGGGCGTCGAGGCGCACTTCGACTCGGTCGCCGACGCGCTGGCGCTCGGCCCCGACGTCGTCCACATCTGCACGCCGAACGTCACCCACGCGCCCTTCGTCAGGCTGGCTCTCGACGCCGGCGTGAACGTGATCTGCGAGAAGCCACTCTGCCTGGACGCCTCCGAAGGGGCGGACCTCGCCGCCAGGGCCGCCGAGCTCGACCTGGTCGCGGCGGTGCCGTACACCTACCGCTACCACCCGGTGGTGAGGGAGATCAGGCAGCGCCGGATCGACGGCGAGTTCGGGAGGCCCCACCTCCTCCACGGCTCCTACCTGCAGGACTGGTTGCTCTCGCCCGAGGCGTCGAGCTGGCGGGTCGACCCGGTGCTCGGCGGCGCCTCCCGGGCCTTCGCAGACATCGGCTCTCACCTCTGCGACCTCATCGAATGGGTGTCGGGCGAGCGGATCGCCGAGGTGGCGGCGGACACCGCCGTCGCGATCGCCGAACGTCCTGCCGACGGCGGCCCGACGTTCTCCCACGG
>JAEWIK010000238.1 GCA_023387135.1 Actinomycetes bacterium
TCGAGTCGGGCCCCGGGAACTCATACTTCCCGGGGCCCTTCTCACGTCCAGCCCCGAACGGACGCGCGACTACCGCAGGGACGCCGTCGATCGCCGGGCCGGCGCGACGCCGACCCGGGCCTCGTCAGGCTGTCAACGGGCGGAGAGCACAGACCAGCGGGTGGTGGTTCTGTAGGTGTCTCCGGGAAGCAGCACCGCCGAGGGGAACTCGGGGTGGTTGGGGGCGTCGGGATAGTTCTGCGGTTCGACGGCCACCCCCACGCGTCCCAGGTGTTCGGCGGTGTAGATCTGGACGGCCGGGGCGTCGCTGCGCACCACGAGGGTCAGCCCGTCCGGCCCGGTGAGCCTGACGTGCTCGCGCATCCCCTCGCCGTCGATGACGAAGTTGTGGTCGAACCCGCCGGCGCGCTCGATGCCTGACGCGACGGCCGCCGCGATCGCCTCGCCCAGCACCCTGCCCTGCCGGAAGTCGGCGGCGGTGCCCTCGACGTCGCGGATCTCCCCGGTCGGGATGAGGTCGGGACGGGTGGGCGTGTAGGCGCTGGCGGGCATCCGCAGCAGGTGCGACTCGATGGTCGCGCCGCCGAGGTTGAAGTACGGGTGTGCGGTCAGGTTGACCACGGTCGGGGCGTCCGTGGTGGCGGTGTACTCCACCTGCGCGCCGTCCTCGACGAGCGAGAACGTGGCCCGCACGGTGAGGGTGCCGGGGTAGCCCTGGTCGCCGTCGGGGCTGACGTGGGTCAACGTCACCGCCTGCGGAGTGACCTCCTCGACGTCCCACACGACGGTGGAGAACCCGCCGGGGCCGCCGTGGAGCTGGTTGCGTCCCTCGTTGGGGGCGAGCGCGTAGCCGACGCCGTCGAGCAAGAAGTGGGCGCCGTCGATCCGGTTGGCGAACCTGCCGACGGTCGCCCCTTCGTACGAGGAGACGGCGGGGTCGGGCCGGCCCACGACGATGTTGCGGGAGCCGCCGTCAGGCAGCGTCACGGTGAAGCCGTGCAGGCTGGCCCCCAGCGGCAGGATCTCGAGGTCGAACCGCGCGTCGGAAAGGTGCAGGGCCGTCGAAGAACTCATGCACCCACGCTATCGCGCACACCCCGGCGCCGATGAGATCACGAGTCGCAACCCCCTGCACGAGCCGCTGCGACCGACGAATGGCGGCAGGAACGCGTCTCCTAGGACGGCCGCGCCGGAACGCCCCGATTCGGTGCCGCCGCGCGAGTGTCGAACTTCGTGCTCGCGAGCGCGCGCTCGGTGAGCGTGATCAGGTCGAGCACCTCGCGCGAGATGAAGGCGCTCGCGCCTCGCTCGATCGACTTCGTCCCCAGGATGCCCGCGGCGTGCAGTTCGTCGAGCGCAGCCTTGGCCGCCTGAACCGAAACGTCGAGAGTCCTGGCGAGCGTGGCTGCAGTGGTCACGGGCGCTTCGGGTAGCTGCGCCAGCAGCCGCGCGACGGCGGAGTCGGCCCTGGGTGCACGCCGCAGGCCGTGGGACGCGCGATGCGCCGACAGGCGTCGCTCCCAGTCCTCGCGCAACTCGCCGATCTGTGACCTGAGTTTCTCCGACTGGTCCACCGCGATCTCGGCTGCATCGACGAACGTGCCGAGCCAGGCGTTGATCGCGGCGCTGGCAGCGGGGCTGGAAGCCGGCGCGTCGTGGCGATAGGAAGTGAGGCCGGCGACATACCGCTCGCGAAGCGTGGCGAGCACGAGGCTGATCGGGAGCACTGCGGTGTCGGTGAGCCCACGGCGTGCCAGCACAGTATGGATGAGAGCACGGCCGACCCGTCCGTTGCCGTCGGTGAAAGGGTGGACGGTCTCGAACTGCGCGTGGACGATCGCAGCCTGGATCAGCGGCGCATGCGCGGCGCCGTTGAGGTAGTCGACGAGGTCGGCGAGCAGCCCTGGCACGCGGTCGCAGGCCGGCGGGACGAAGTCTGCGTCCAGCGGACTCCAGTCCGAGCCGCCGATCCAGTTCTGGACGGTGCGGAGACCGTGATGGCGTGGCTCGTCGGGCAGCAACGCCCGGTGGAGGTCGACGATGTGGTCGACGCTCAGCGTGTCGACGCCGACGAGTTCGGTGGTCGAGCGCCGGACGATGGTCATGTTGTTGGCCACGAGTCGCGCCTGCTCGCTGATGCCCCGGATGTTCTCCGACTGGCCCAGCTCGGCGAGCGCGACCTGTTGTGCAGACGGCGTGATCCCTTCGATGCGGGAACTGGCGATCGCCTCCGAGCGCAGCAGGAATCGTGAGATTCCGGCGAGTTGGTCGGCTCCCGGGCCGTTGAGCGCGCGGACGCGCCGCTCGGCGGTCGTCACGCGCCGCGAGAGCTCGCCGTCCACCGCGAGCGCCAGCCCGTCGACGGTGTCGGGCACGTAGCGCGAGTAGGCCCCGGATCGCTGAGAAGCCTTGGGCACGCCGGCCCCGACGCTGGATTCCCAGCGTGCTGCCTCCCAGCGGGCCATGACGTTTCCTTTCATAGGCGAACGCTCTATCAAAGGATAAGCCACTAAGTTTTGATGAAGTCAGGTCCGATCAAAGGATTGTGGACGAGCTTCCGCGCGCCACGCCGTGAGGCTGACGCCCAGTGTCGCTACAGCTCGTCGAGGGGTTCGTAGGCGGGGGCGTCGGGGGTGGCTTCGGGCTCGCGTCCTGTCGTGGCGAGGTGGCGGGCCCAGAGCGCCCAGGCGATCAGGACGAACGCCAGCGAACCCGCCGCCAACGTGGGCAGCGACTGGGCCAACAGCGGGGCGAGCACCCCGGCGATCAGCGCGTTGGCGATCATGGCGACGAACGACTGCACCGAGGAGGCGGCACCGCGGCGGGACGGGTAGAGGTCGAGCATCGCCAGCGTGATGATCGGGAACGACAGCGAGATGCCGAACGACTGGACGGGCAGCGCGAGCACCGCCCACGGCAGGCCCTGGGTGGCGGGGAACAGGGTGAGCAGCACGTTGGCGAGCGCTCCCGACGCGCTGACGACGTAGCCGATGGTCGCGAGCTTGCGCCCGGGCATCCTGCCTGCGAGCCGCCCGCTGAGCCACGAGCCGGCGATCATGCCGGCGAAGAGCGGGACGAACAGCATCCAGAAGTCCTGTTCGCCCTTGTGAACCAAGCTGACGATGAAGATCGGCGCGGCGCTGATGTAGAGGAAGTTGCCGCCGAAGTTGAACATGGCGGTGAAGGCGAGCCGCCGTCCCTCGCGCACCCTCCACACCTGGTAGAGGTTGCGGAACAGTTCCTTGACGCTGAACGCGCTGCGCCTGTCCTCGGGGTGGGTCTCGGGCATCCACACCACGACGAGCAACAGCAGCAGGCAGCCGAGGCCGACGAGGAACCAGAAGATGCCGCGCCAGTCGCCGACCCCCAGCAGCCAGCCGCCGACGATGGGCGCCACGGCGGGCGCGAGGCCGAAGATCATGGCGATGTGGGCCATGGTCCGCTGGGCCTGGGCGTCGGCGAACACGTCGCGCACCATGGCGCGGCTGACGATCTGCCCGCCTCCCGCCGAGAGCCCTTGCAGGGCCCTGAAGAGCAGCAGGACCGTGAGGTTGGGGGCGAGCGCGCACCCGACGGCGGCGGCGATGTACACGATCGTCCCGGCGATGATGACGGGCTTGCGTCCGAGCGCGTCCGACAGCGGCCCATGGAACAGGCTCATGGCGGCGAACGCGAGCAGGTAGACGCTCACTATCTGCTGCAGCGCGAGTTCGGTGACGCCCCACTCGGCCCCCATCTGAGCGAAGGCCGGGAACACGGTGTCGGTGGAGAACGGGCCGACCATCCCCAGCCCCGCGAGGATCGTGAGAAACAGCCAGTGAGGTGGTGAAACGGGGGCGGGACGGGACTGGCTCACCCGCTCACTCTCTCACGCGCGCGACGGCCGGATTCACCGCCGAGTGCGGCGTGGACCGCCTCGTCGGCGCCCCGGAAGACCCGCTGGGTAGGCTACGGGCCGTGCCCCTCCGGATCGCTTTCGTGTCGCTGCACACGTCCCCTGCCACGCAACCGGGGTCGGGCGACGCCGGCGGCCTGAACGTCGTCGAACGTGCCACCGCGGACGCCCTCGCCGAGCTCGGCCACACTGTCGAACTCGTCACCCGCCGCAGCTCGCCCGACGAGCCCGACGTCGTCGAACTGGCGCCGCGGGTGCTGCTGCACCACGTGACGGCCGGGCCACAGGCGCCCCTGCCGAAGAGCGAGATCGACGCCTTCATCCCCGAGTTCTCCGACGGCTTCGGGGCGCTCGGCCCGTTCGACGTCGTCCACTCCCACCACTGGATGTCGGGGGTGGCCGCCCTGCCGCACGCCAGGCGCTGGGGATCCCCGCACGTCCAGAGCTACCACTCGGTCGCCGCCCTGCCGGGGTCGCCGCTGGCGGCGGGGGAGCCGCCCGAGTCGCCGGCCCGCGTGCCGGGCGAGCGCCTGGTGGCGCAGCAGTCGCAGGCGGTGGTGGCGATCAGCGCCGCCGAGGCGCGGACGGTCATCGAGCGCTGCGGCGCCGACCCCGAGCGGGTGTGCATCATCTCCCCGGGCGTCGACCACGACCTCTTCCGTCCGTTGGCGGCCGACGAACAGGGCTGGCCGGCGGACGACCACGCCCAGTGGCCCAACGGCTACCTGCTCTTCGCCGCCAGGCTGCAGCCGTTGAAGGGCCCCGACCTCGCGATCCGCGCGCTGGCGGAGGTGGCCCCCGAGCTGCGTCCGCAGCTGGTGGTGGCCGGCGACGTCTCGGCCGACTTCGCGTCCTACGAGGCCAAGCTGCTGGCCCTCGTCGACGAGTTGGGCCTCGGTGCCCAGGTGAGCTTCATCGGCCCGCAGCCCAGGCCCGAGCTGGCGAGGCTCATGCGGTCGGCGAGGATCGTCCTCGTCCCGTCGCACTCGGAGACGTTCGGCCTGGTCGCTCTCGAAGCGGCCTCCAGCGGCACCCCGGTGATCGCGTCCGCCGCCGGCGGCCTGCGCGAGGCGGTGGCGCACGGCGAGACGGGGCAGTTGATGGACAGCCGCGAGCCTGCCGACTGGGGACGGGCGATCACCCGCCTGCTGAGCGAGCCCGGCCTGCTGCGACGACAGGGCACTGTTGCCCGCGTCCACGCGCGCCGGTTCGCCTGGGGCTGGGCAGCGGCGCGGCTGGTGGCACTCTATGAACAACTGCTCGAAGGGGAGGCGCGATGAACCCGCTCGCCGGCGCGCGACGCGTGCTCTTCCTGCACGCCCACCCCGACGACGAGTCCCTCGCGACCGGCGCGTTGATCGCCGACCTGCGCGGCTCCGGGGTCGAGGTCGCGGTGCTCACGGCCACCAGGGGCGAGAAGGGCGAGGTCACAGACGAGGCGCTGCTCGCCGGCGGTGACCTGGTGGCCCGCCGCGAGCGCGAACTCGCCAGGGCGCTGGGCGTCCTCGGCGTCACCATCCACGGCTTCCTCGGCCAGCCGCCCGCGCTCGCGCCCGGACGCCGGCCGCGGCGCTACACCGACTCGGGCATGGTCTGGGTGCAACCCGACCTGGCGGGCCCGGGCGAGGACGCGGGCCCCGACGCCCTCACGTCAGCCCCCCTCGACGAGGCGGCGGCCGACGCGGCGGCCTTCACCGCCTGGTTCGGCGCCGACGTGCTGGTGAGCTACGACTCCCACGGCGGCTACGGCCATCCCGACCACGTCGCCTGCCACCACATCGCCCGCCGGGCGGCCGCGCTGGCGGGCGTCCGGTTCGTCGAGATCGTGTCGGCGGTGATCGACGAGCAGGCAGGCACGCTGCAGTGGGCGCCGCGCGTCGAGGGCGCCGAGGTGGTCGACCTGCCGCACAGGATCGACAGCGTCCGCGAGGCGCTGGCCAGCTACTCGAGCCAGGTGACTGTCGACGGCGACGAGGTGGTCCACGTCGGCGGGCAGCGGCACACGATCCCGACGGCGGTCACCCTCAGGGCGGCCCCCACCGGAGCCGACCTGCCATGACGAGGCCGAGGCGGGTGGCGGTGGTGGGCTCGGGCCCGTCGGGGCTGTTCGCCGCCCAGGCCCTGCTCGCCCGCGCGGGCTTCGACCTGGAGATCGACATCTTCGACAGGCTGCCGACCCCGTTCGGCCTGCTGCGCTACGGCGTGGCTCCCGACCACGCCTCCATCAAGGCGATCGCCACGGTGCTGGCGAGGGTGTTCGACGACCCGCGGGTGAGGTTCTTCGGCCTTGTCGAGCTGGGACGGGACGTCACGGCGGCCGAGCTCAAGGCGTCCTACGACGCCGTCGTGTACGCGGCGGGGGCGAGCGAGGACCGGCGGATGGAGATCCCCGGCGAGACCCTGCTGGGCAGCCGCTCGGCCCGCGAGTTCGTGGCGTGGTACTCGGGTCACCCCGACGCCCAGCCGCAGTCGCTGCGGGGGGTGCGGACGGCGATCACCGTCGGCGTCGGCAACGTGGCGGTCGACGTCGCGCGCATCCTGTTGAAGGACGCCGACGAGCTCGCCCACACCGACATGCCGGCGCCGGTGCTCGACGAGCTGGCCTCGTCCACGATCGACGACGTGTGGATCATCGGACGCCGCGGCCCCGAGCACGCGAGCTTCACCACCCCCGAGCTGCGCGAACTGCTCACCACCCCCGGCGTCTCGGTCGAGGTGAGCGGCTGCGACCTCGACGCGATCGACGCAGGCACCCTCGACAGGCGCACGAAGGCGAACGTCGCGGCCCTGCAGGAGGCTTTCGCGCGGCCGCCCGACGCCGCCACCACCCGAGGCCTGCACTTCCTGTTCTGGCACCGTCCGGTCAGGATCGTCGGCGCGGGCCAGGTCGAGCACGTGAGCGTCGAGCGGACGGTCCCCGCCGGCCCGGGCAGGGTGGCGGGCACCGGCGAGCTGAGCACGATCGACGCCCAACTGGTGCTGCGGGCGATCGGCTACCGGGGGCTCGAGATCGCGGGCGTCCCGTTCGACACCGAGGCGGGCAGGATCCCCAACCTCTCCGGCAGGGTGTGCGACGCCGACGGCACCGTCCACCCCGGCGAGTACGCGGTCGGCTGGATCAAGCGCGGCCCGATCGGCGTCATCGGCACCAACAAGGCCGACGCCGCCGAGACTGTCGGCCTGATCCTGGAAGACCTGGCGGACGCCCCGGTGCGCGAGCTCGACGACCTGGTGGCGGTGCTGGGGGAGCGCGGCTTCAGCCCGTCCACGCTCGACGACTGGCGGCGGATCGACGCCGCCGAGCTCGCCCGCGGCGAGGCCGACGGCCGGGAGCGCGCGAAGATCGAGGCCTGGCACGAGCTGCTCGACCTGGTCCGCCTGGGACGCGCCGGCGGCCCGCCCTCGGTGGCCGACGGCCTCTGACGTCCGGGCACGCCAGCGCGGCGCCCGTCCGACCGGCAGAATGTGCGCTGACACCTACAGCCGGAGGCACCAGTGATCAAGCACATAGTGATGTGGAACTTCGCCGACGAGGCGGAGGGCGCCGACAAGGCCGCCAACCTCGCCAAGGTCAAGGCCGACCTCGACGCGCTGCACGACCTGGTGCCGGGCATGGGCACCTTCGAGCCGGTCATCGGCTCCGACGACCTCGAACACAGCTACGACCTCGCCCTCTACAGCGAGTTCGACTCGGTGGAGGCGCTGAAGGCGTACGCCACCCATCCCGATCACGTGGCGGTGGCGTCCTTCATCGCCAAGGTGAGGACGGCGAGGGTCGCCTTCGACTACGAGGCCTGACACCGCCGGGTTCGCCGGCGTCCGCCCGCCGGGTCGTGGCCGCGGACGTCCAGCCCGTACCATGGACGCGGCCTTCAGACGCCGACCCACCAGGAGGATCCCGTGGCCGACGTGAGCCGCCGCACGCTGATGACAGGGGCGCTGGGCCTGGCAGGGGCAGCGGTCCTCGGCCCGGGTCTCGCGGCCTGCACGGGCGCCCCGACCCCGCAGGTGTCCCCGACGACCACGCCGCCGCCGGCGACGCCTGCCGCCACACCGACCCAGACGCCGACCCCCACCGCGACGCCGAAGCCCGTCGACTCCCGTCCGCGCTGGCCGCTGACCGGCAAGCTGCTGAAGGACCCGGCCGACGCCAAGCGCGCGGTGGTCGCTGTGAAGGTGCCCGACAACCGCGGTGAGCACCCGCAGCAGGGCCTCAACGACGCCGACATCGTCTTCGTCGAGCTGGACGGCTACCCGGCGGTGCTCGGCCAGAGCGGCACGCGGCTCGTCCCGGTCTTCCACTCGTCCTACGCCGACAACGTCGCGCCGGTGCGCTCGATCCGTCCTGTCGACATCCCGCTGCTGTCCCCGGTGAACGCGATCATCGGCAACACCGGCGGCGCGGGCTGGACGCTGAGGTACTTCAAGGAGCACGCCAAAGGCCTCGACTTCAAGAAGACCTACATGGCGACGAGGGGCACGGGTTCGTACTCGATCGACGGCCCCCGCGTCCGCACCATCGGCGGCGTGAAGTTCTACGACAGGGCTGTCGTCTGCCACCCGGACAAGCTGCGCAGGCAGAGCAAGATCAAGACCACCCCGCAGGTGCTCTACTTCCCCTTCGCCACCGGCGACGAGAAGCCGAGCACGCAGGTGCAGGGCAAGCCCGCCACGACTGTCACTGTCCCCTGGAAGAAGGGCGACAGCTACGACATGACCTACTCGTGGAGCGAGAAGCAGGGACGCTGGCTGCGCAGCATGCCGTGGGGCAAGCACGTCCTGAAGAACGGCGACAGGGTCACGACCGACAACGTGCTGGTCATCCTCGCCAACCAGCGCTTCGCCCACCACGAGCCGTTCCACGACGTGACGGGCAAGAAGGGCGAGTTCTGGTACTTCCAGGGCGGCAGGTACGTGAAGGGCACGTGGGCGAAGGCCAAGGACGTCGACTCGCTGTTCGCCTTCACGCTCGCCGATGGCAGCCCGCTGAAGATGGCCCCGGGCAGGACGTTCGTCGAATTGCCCAACCTCAAGGCGAGAATCGGCGTCAAGGCCTGACCCGGGCGGTCCACTGTGGGAGTGGAGCCCGAAATAGTGCCATGCTGAGTGACAGAAACGAGTCGTCTACAGGCCCCGGAGACAGTGAGATGAGTGAACTGGCTGTGCCCGCGTCGCGTAAGCGCATCCTCTTCCTGTTCTCCGACACCGGTGGCGGCCACAGGTCGGCCACCGAGGCGATGATCGAGGCGCTGAACCTCGAGTTCCCGGGCAAGGTCGACGCCCGCATGGTCGACTTCTTCCGCGAGTACTACCCGGCGCCGCTGAACCGCGCTCCCGAGCTGTATCCGCCGATCTCGAAGCTGCCGCAGGCGTGGGGGCTGGGGTTCAGGTCGTCCAACAGCCGCAACCGGGCCGACATGATCAACGCGCTCAGCTACCCCTACCTGCGCAAGGCGGTGCGTCGGCTGACCCGCGAGAACCCCGCCGACCTCATCGTCTCGGTGCACCCGCTGGTGAACACGACGCTGGCGAGGGCGATGCGGCACGCCCCCCGTCCGTTCATCACCGTCGTGACGGACATGGTGTCGACTCACGCGTTCTGGTTCGACAGGCGCTCCGACCTGGTGGTGGTGCCCACCCAGATCGCCAAGGAGCGCGGCATCAGGTTCGGCATCCCCGAGGGCAACCTGCGGGTGATAGGCCTGCCGATCGCCGAGCGGTTCAGGACGGCGCCGACCGACCCCATGGCGTTCCGGCGCGAGCAGGGCTGGCGGGAGGACCTGCCGGTCATCCTGCTGGTCGGCGGCGGGGACGGCATGGGCCCGGTCAAGCGGATAGCGAAGGCGATCAACGCGGCAGAGCTTCCGGCGACGCTGGTGGTGATCTGCGGACGCAACGAGTCGCTGAAGGAGGATC
Organism: Actinomycetes bacterium; assembly: GCA_023387135.1. Classification (GTDB taxonomy): domain Bacteria; phylum Actinomycetota; class Actinomycetes; order Propionibacteriales; family Propionibacteriaceae; genus Propionicimonas. Next base: position 9,812 of record JAEWIK010000238.1, read on the forward strand.
TCGAAGAGGTGCAGTGGCGGATGCCCGCGCACATCTACGGGTTCACCAAGCGCATGCCCGACTTCATGTGGGCCTCGAACATCATGGTCACGAAGGCGGGCCCCGGCAGCATCAGCGAGGCGTTCATCTGCGGCCTGCCGATCGTGCTCTACTCCCGCCTCGGCGGCCAGGAGGAGGGCAACGTCGACTACGTGGTGGACGCCGGCGCCGGAGTCTGGGCCCCCCGCCCCCGCGAGGCCGTCGACACCCTCAGGCAGTGGGTGACCGACCCCGCCGCCCGCGAGAAGGTGGCCTCCGCCAGCCGTTCCCTGGCCCGCCCCCAGGCCTCCCGCGAGCTAGCCCGCCTCATAGCCGACCAGGCAGGAGTCCGCTAGGTCCCCTCGCCGTTCCGGTGCATGAAGGCGAACGGATCGGGACGGCCACCGCGACGCAGGGCCTCCTCCAACGCGCGGCGCCGGCCGTCGTCGCACGCTCGGATCACTCGCTGGGCGAGTTCTTCCTCCCACGCGCTGGGCTTGCGGGGTGGCTCCTCAAACCATTCGAACGGAGACGTCATCCTTGTCCTCCCGCGATCTCCTTCTGTCAGATGCTAGCTCTGCCAGCGCGTCCCTCAGCGCCCATCCGGGGTTCCTGTCGCGATCGAAGTAGTGCTTGCGCTTCACCCAGACGAACCCGTCCCCCTTCGAGATGACGGCGACATCGGTGGCACCGCCAACGGTCTCCTGCCTGTCCAGACTCACCCGGTTTCGTAGTGACGTCATCTCGACGAGGTTCTCCGCAAGGTCCGCCATCTCCCCTTTCGACAGGAAGGCGGCGCTGGTCTCGATGGAGGTGCTGCGAGGGTCGTGGAAGTTCACCTGCATGAACTCTCGGAAGGTGGCGAAGGAGTTGTCCATGTACGCCCCGACCGCGGCTGTGAACCTCCTGGCGTCCGCGACCCCACCTGGGCAACCTCAGGCTGCAGGACGATGAGCCTGTCCTCGAACATGCCTGCGATGCAGACGCTCCGCAGCGAAGGGAACATCTCATCGTCGCCAAAGCCCGCGACCACGAGACCCGTCCACGGGTTGGGAAAGGAAGGAAGCCGGAGCAGGGCGGCGAGGGTCAGTTCGGCCATCCCGGACCGTAGCCGCTGGGACAGCTTGCATCCGTGCCAGACGTCAGGGGTCTCTGGCAGGAGCGTCGCGACATACCGCTTGGTCAGTGTCGCCTCGTCCAGGCCGCTCGCCCACGTCGACAGCGGCTCGGTACGGGCGTTGGTGATCGCCTTGGCGATGTGACTCCCCAACTCCGCCCTGCGCTCGGACGCCCTCGGACTCTCGGCGACAGCCGCTTCCACCGAACGAAGGAAGTTCTGGATCATCCCGCGCACGTGAATCCTGACGGTCTTCAGACGCTCATCCTCGGTCAGGGTGCCTCGGACAATGTCCGCGACGAACTCCTGCAGGTCATCCGCGTATTCCTGAAGCGTGCCCCGTCGGCGGGCGTACTGGGACGTGCGAAAGGCCTTGATCAGGCTCTCCCAGGGGAGCGGGCCGATGTCAGCAGCGTTGTAGACCATCACACCGACGGCTGCTCCCTTGACGAGTTCGAAGAGCTTGTTCGCGTTCGCATAGATCTTGGCGATCTGGGTTCCGCCGCCGTCGTCCACGGCGACAGTGACCGCGCTGTCGGTGGCGAGTGCGACTGCACTCCGGTTCAGAATCGCTATCTCGGTGGTCATCCGACGCCTTGCCTTACCCAGCTGCACGATGTGGCCAGCACCGTACCTGACGCTGAATGCTCCCCGGCAGGGGTGGGGCCGAGCCTGTGGACGATGGACGCCGAGCGCAACGGTCAGCAAGGTCGTCACCAGAGCCAGGAAGATGGCCGCCCCCGGTCGTTGGCTGAGGTCCGAGCGCAGCGAGGAGTCACGAAGCCCTCGACCGGTGGAGCGCCGCCACAAGGTCGTTGGCTGAGGTCCGCCCTCGGATGTTCCCCGGCGGCTGGATCAGACCGCCACGCCTGAGCTTTCCAGATGACACAGCGCCTCGGTGACGTGCTGGTCAGTGAAGATCTGGCTCTTCCGCTTGGTCCACGCCCGCACCCCGCGAGCCACCTCGGCAGGATCCTGCGTCCGCTGCGTTTGAGCGACGTACCAGGTGCTCGCCAGCAACTCCACCCCGTAGGGATCCTCGTACCCATCCGTCACGACCAGGACGCGGTCAGCAAGCTCTCGCATGGTGAGGCCAGGCTCGCTCTGCAAGTAGCGATCCAGCTCCCTGTCACCTTCTTCGGTCACCCGGATGGGGTCGAACGACAGCGTATTGGCCGTGCCATCACCGAACCCTTCGGTGTACCGACCCTCCATCTCCTGGAGGACAATGCGAACCTTGTCGCTGTAGGGGCCATACCGCCCAGGCTGGAAGTCAAGACGCAGGCGCGGATCGATGACGTCCGCGAAGTACATCAACTTCTGCACTTCCAGATGGGACACCCCCGAGGTGTCCATCCACGGCTCGATCAGCTCACGCTTACGTCCGTACAGTTTCATGAGGGCGAGCACGAGGGCCCGGGTGCGGCTCATCTGGATCCTCTGGCGACCCTCGATGCGCCGATGCGCGTGGCTGGGTGGGTACACGGCGACAGTGACCGGGAGCCCACCAAGAGCATCCCGGATCAGGGGCTCGACGTCGCTCCAGTCCAGCCCACCGTTCCCTGCCCCCAGGGGTGGAAGCGCGACCTTCTGGAGACCGAGCTCGTTGATCACGCGACGAAGGTCCGACAGCCCTGCCTGAATCCACGGCAGCGTCGACTTGCCCTTCCAGTGCTTCTTGGTGGGGAAGTTGATGATGTAGCGAGGCCCCTCGAGCAGGCCTGTCTCCCACACGAGCATCCGACCGATCCTTACATCGCCTCGATCGCAGGCACGCTTGTACTCACGGAACATCTCGGGGTAGTGGCGCTTGAACTGGAGCGCGATTCCCTTCCCCATCACTCCGACGCAGTTCACGGTGTTGACCAGTGCGTCAGCATCTGCGCTCAGCACGTCGCCCTGCGATTCGACAACCGGCATATCACCACTCCTCTCGTCAGTAGTACATGTCCGGTCGTACCATGACGCTCCGTTGCAACCCGACGCTAGCCAGTCGCGCAGACACTTCGTGCGACGTGGGCCCGTTCTGTGTGACAACCAGTCCCAGCAGATCCAACGGTAGTCGATCGCGCACGAGGAGTTCGGCGGCTCGGCGGGAGGGGCGATCGGGTTCCTCCGGGGTCCGCTTCCAGATTCGCGCCGTCAGCACCTCGAAGTCGACGAAGTCGCCGAGTCCTTCGAGGTCTTGGGTGTACTCGGCCCAGGAAGTGGCCGCGTTCGCGTTCGTGGCACACCAGGTGCAACCGGCGTCGACGATGTCGCCGACACGGAAGCCCAGGAACACCAGAGGTCCGGCACCTCCTTGATAGTCCGCGTGCCCGCGGCAAACCTTGAAGAGCATGGGTGACTTGGCTGCGAAGTAGAGCGGGATGTGGTCGGCGACGACGCTCGGGGGGTAAGCGCGGGCGGGCAGCCGGACCGGCTCGGACTTCCGCGATTGCTTGATCGACAACTGCCCAACGTTGGTCAAGGGGCGCGCGATCGCTGACGGGAGCAGCGCATCTTCCTCGAGAATCAGGTCGAGGTTGGAGATGTGCGTGAAGTGCCAAGCCAACCAGTCTTCAGGGTGGTCTGCCGACACTCGTCCGATGCCCACCAGACCGCCGTCGGGATACCACCGGAGCATCTCCTCAGGCATGACCCTCCCCTCTGGCGGGTCGGCAGCATCGAGCGACCCTCCAATTGCCTGCTCAGGCTCTCCCCCAGCCTACAAGTGGCCGACCCCTCACGGTTGGCCAGTTCGCCTCGGCACTCTGGGATTGCCGCGTGGGTTGGACGACGGACGGGGCCTACCGAATGCGCAATGTGTGACCGCTCACTACGTAGGCGGGGGAGATTTGTTGTGACGACACGCAGTGGTCGGGCCGGCGATGACGTAAAGGCTCCGGGTCAGGGCTGATCGGCGGGAATCGGCACCCATCATCAAGGGTGGGTGGTCGGCCAACGGGGGTCAGGACCGCCCATGACATTGAGAGTCTGTGGGGAGTGTCATGATTCGGGTCGGTCGCGTGGTCGCAGGTTTTACCGGTCTAGCTTTGTTCATCTCGGGGGTCGCGGCGAACCCCGCCTGGGGGTTGCCGACCCCCGAACCAGAGGATCAGTCGGTGGTCGCGGCCGCCGACCCGGCTCCGCCCGCCGAGCCGCCGGAGGCCGACGAGCAGTCCGCCCCGCCTTCCGCCGAGCCGGACGACGACGCCGCCAGCCCCGAGCCGGCCGACCCCGAGCCCTCGGAGCCGAGCGACGAGGAGCCTTCCGACGAGCCGCCCACCCCCGAGGCGTCCGACACCCCCTCCGAGCCCGCCGACGACGGAGAGCTTCCCTTGTCCCCGAAGTCCCCGGCCC
>JAEWIK010000311.1 GCA_023387135.1 Actinomycetes bacterium
CGGTGACGCGGCGAGCGCAGGATGGCGTCGATGGCGGTGGAGTGGGTGCGGGTGTACATCCCGACCATGACGTTCTCCAGCGCCGTCATGTTGTGGAACAGCCTGATGTTCTGGAACGTCCGCGCCATTCCCGCCTTGACCACCTTGCGGGGCTGCGGCGGCAGCGGCTCGCCCGCGAAGTAGACGGCGCCCGAGGTCGGCTTGTAGAGCCCTGTCAGGCAGTTGAAGAAGGTGGTCTTGCCCGCGCCGTTGGGGCCTATCAGGCCCACTATCTCGCCGGTGTGGACCTGCAGGCTCACGTCGCTGACAGCCTTCAGGCCGCCGAACTGCATGGTGACGTTGCGGGCGTCGAGCAGCACCGTGCGATCCAGGGTGGTGGCGGCCCGCGCCGCCTCGTCGTACGCCATGCTCATCACGCGCCTCCCTTCGGATCCGGGTTGTAGTGGGCGTGGTAGGAGATGAGGTCCTCCTCGATCTCCTCCGCCAACTCCTCGTCCTCGGCGTGGAACTCCAGTTGCCGCCGTTCGTCGGCGATGATGCCCTCGGGACGGAACCGCATCATGAACACCATGAGCAGCCCGAACAGCAGCAGGCGGTACTCGTCGAAGAAGCGCAGCTTCTCCGGCAGCAGCTTCAGGATGGTCGCGCCGATGAGGACGCCCATGACGGTGCCCATGCCGCCGAGCACCACCGCGGCGAGCAGGAAGGCCGACTCGAGGAACACGTACTGGTCGGGGGTGACCGACACGTCGTGGTGGGCCTTCACGGCACCTGCCACGCCCGCCAGGAAGGCGCCGCCCGCGAAGGCCAGCAGCTTCAGCGAGAACGTGTTGACCCCCATCGCCTCGGCCGCCAGCTCGTCCTCGCGGATGGCCACCCACCCGCGTCCGATGCGCGACCTGTTCATGTTGGTGAAGACGAGGATGATGATGCCCATCACCAGCAGCATCAGCCAGAAGTAGTTGGCGAACCTGCCGACGTCCACGCCGAAGATGTTGTGGGACTCCCCGAAGTTGAACCCGAACAGTTCCAGGTCGGGGATGCCGGGGATGCCGTCGGAGCCGTTGGTGATGTTGGGACCGTCGGTCCCGTCCAGGTTGTTCATCGTGATCCTGAAGATCTCGCCGAAGGCGAGGGTCACGATGGCGAGGTAGTCGCCTGACACCCGCAGCGTCGGGGTGCCGATCAGCAGGCCGAGGATCGCGGTGACGACGCCGGCGATGAGCACCGTCACGATGAACGGCGGGTGGATGCCGGACGTGGCGAAGGCTGACTCCGACAGGATCGCCGAGGTGAAGGCGCCGGCGCCGAGGAAGGCGATGTAGCCGAGGTCGAGCAGGCCGACGAGGCCCACCACGATGTTCAGGCCGAGCGCGGCGCTGGCGAAGATCAGCACCTGGCTGGCGATCGACATGTTCGCGTTCGAGCCGTTCTGGGTGAACGGGAACAGGAAGGCGACGACGAAGCAGGAGAGCACGAGGACGCGCTTGTTGGTCGAGGCGGCGATGGCCAGCCAGCCGAAGAGCCCGATCTCCTTCATCGTCAGGACGAACGCCGTCGCGAACGCCGCGTAGAGCAGGAAGCCGCCCGCGTCGTTGAGGTTGAGGGCGAAGGCCGCGGCGAACAGCAGGGCCGCCATGCCGCCGGCGATGGCGACGATCTGTCCCCAGCGCGGGGTCTTCACCTTGTAGAAGGTGGGTTCGGGCGACGTCGGCAGCAGCAGGCCGCCGGCGCTGGCGACCAGGGCGCCGGCGAGCGCCACCCAGATGCCGGGATCGGTGTTGGCGAGCCCGCCCGCCTCCACGGCGATGGCGATCACCGCCACCAGCGCGGCGCCTAGGAGCCCCAGGGAGGCGGTCCTGGCGGCGCTGTTCCAGCCGACGTGCGTCGTCCAGCGCTTCAGCCTGGCGGGGCCGAGCAGCGGCAGGGCGAAGAGGGCCAGCGCCACCACCGACAGCACGAAGTAGTGGAGTTGCAGGGCGGACGGCGCCAGCCAGTACCCGACGTCGTCCAGCACTGCGTGGCTGAACGACCAGGACATGAACGGCGAGACCACCATGAGGATCGAGCCTGCGATCCCGGCGATCCTCGCCGGGCGCTGCAGGGACTGCAGCCGGTCGTCGGAGAGCTGCGGCAGCCTCATGCGCGATCCACCACCTTCGCGCCGAGCAGCCCTTGCGGCCGGAACACGAGGACGAGGATCAACAGGGCGAAGGCCCACACGTCCTTCCAGGCCGACGTGCCGAGGTAGGTGCTCGCCAGCGCCTCGACCACTCCGAGCACGATGCCGCCGACGACGGCGCCGGCGATGTTGCCGATGCCACCGAGCACGGCGGCGGTGAAGGCCTTCAGGCCCGCGAGGAAGCCCATGCGGATGTCGATGTTGCCGTACCGCAGCCCGTGCGCGACGCCCGCGATGGCGGCGAGCGCGGCACCGACGGCGAAGGCGGCCATGATGACCTTGTCGACGTTGATGCCCATCAGCCGGGCCGTGTCGGGATCCTGCGAGGTGGCGACCATCGCGCGTCCCGTCTTCGTCCGGTTCACGTAGAACCAGAGGAAGACTCCGCAGACGATGAGGGCGCCGATGGTGAAGAGGGCCGAGAACTGGATGGTCACGCCCCCGAACTGCAGGACGTGACCCGAGATGCCCGCGATCTGCGGGAAGGGGATGGCGCTCTTGGCGCTCGGGAAGCCGGGAATCGTCCCGTAGAACAGGCGGACGAACTCCTGCAGGAAGACGGAGACGCCGATGGCGGAGATGAGTGGTGCCAGCCGTGGCGCGTTGCGCAGCGGACGATAGGCGAACCTCTCCGTCAGCAACGCGACCAGCACCGAGACGAGGATGCCGCCCAGGATCATGAGCGGCAGCAGGACGAGCAGGGCCGCCGTGGCGTCCCAGTTAGGTTTGCCCAGCACGAGCCACACCGAGAGGGCCCCGAAGGCCCCCACCATGAAGATCTCGCCGTGGGCGAAGTTGATGAGCTGGACGATGCCGTAGACGACCGTGTAGCCGACGGCGATCAATGCATACAGCGACCCCAGTGACAGCCCGTTGATGAGCTGCTGCAGGAAGAAGTCCACCCTCTGTCCACCGTTCCTCGTTCGAGCCGACGACGACACGCGGGGTTGGTGCCTCGCAGCACCAACCCCGCGGTGGTCATCAGCTCAGGACCTTCTCGGTGGCCCAGGCGCCGTTCGTGACCTTGTAGACGGTGATCGTCTTGGTGACGGTGTCGCCGAACTCGTCGAACGCGACCTTGCCGGTGGCTCCGTCGAAGGACGCCTTGCCGACCGCCTCGATGGTGGCCTCGCGGGCCGACTTGGCATCGCTGGCGGAGGCGAGCGAGACCTTCAGGCCCTCGATGATCGCCTGCGCGGCGTCGTAGGCCATCGGGCCGTAACCACCCCACGGCTCGGCGAACCCTGCAGCCTTGTAGTCGTCGCGGAACTTGCCGGCGGACTCCAGCTCGTCGGGCGGTGCGCCGACCGAGGTGGCGTAGTCGCCCTCGGCGGCGGCGCCGCCTGCCAGTTCGATGAACGTCGGGTCGTAGATGCCGTCGCCGCCCATCAGCGGGACCTTGAGGCCCGCCGCCTTCATCTGGCCGGACAGCGGACCCGCCTGCGGGTACTCGCCGCCGTAGTAGACGAGTTCGGGGGCGGTGGCCTTCACCTTGGTGATGACGGCGCTGAAGTCGGAGTCGTCCGGGTTGATCGTCTCGGCCGCGGTGATGGTGCCGCCGCCGGCCTTGAACGCCTTGGTGAACTCCTCGACCAGGCCCTGGCCGTAGGCCTTCTTGTCATGGACCGTGGCGACCTTCTTCATGCCGGCGTCCAGCAGGAACTTGGCGGCTGTCGGGCCCTGCACCGCGTCGGTGGTGGCAGTCCTGAAGTAGTTCGCGTTGGGCCGCTTGGGGCTCGCGGGGTTGGCGCCCTGGGTGAGACCGGGGTTCGTGTTCGCCGGCGAGATCTGGACGATGTGCGCTGCGTCGAGCACCGGGATCACGCTCTGCGCGACCGAGGAGTTGAGGGTGCCCACCACGCCGACGACGGCGTCGTCGGAGGCGAGCTTGGTGGCGGCGTTCTTGCCGACGTCGGGAGTCGCCTGGTCGTCCTCGGCCGCCAGTTCGAGCTTCCAGCCCGGGATGGCGTTGGCGGCGTTGGCCTGGTCGACGGCGAGCTGGACCGAGTTCCGCATGCCGAGGCCGAGCGCGGAGAGGGAACCGGACAGGGGTGCGATGAAGCCGATCTTGGCGGTCTTGACCTCGCCACCTGGAGCGCTGCCGCTGGGTGTCGCGCCGCGTTCGCCGCAACCAGCCAGAGCCAGGGAAGCGGCCACCACTGTGACGCCGACCAGCTTGAGCGTGAGTTTGTTCACATTTCCTCCTTGTGAGCAGTGGCTATCGAGCCACCGGCACGGTGCGGTAAGGCTACGAGAGCAGGGCCATTGAAGCGCCCGTTTGTCTCACACTTGTTACAGAGAAATCTCAGATCGCGCACGTTATAAAACCGTTGCAAATCCGCCGAACTCGCGAATGCTGCGGCAAAAGTCCTAGTCAGTCCAACAGGTCACGCACAATGCCGTCAGCCAGCAGGCGTCCGGCGTCCGACAGCCTCAGTCGTCCATCCGTAACACTTGCCATTCCCGTGGCGACCACTCCGGCGACCCGGGCCTGTTCGGACGGCGTCAGAACGGCGAGTTCCAGCCCTTCGGCGAGCCGCAATTCCAGCAGCACCCGCTCGATTCTGCGTTCTTCGGCGGTCAGCACCTCGCGCGCTTCGGCGGGGCTCAGCCCCTCCTGCAGCCTGGCGGTGTAGCGCGCCGGATGCCGCAGGTTCCACCAGCGGACGCCGCCGACGTGCGAATGTGCGCCCGGGCCTATCCCCCACCAGTCGTCGCCCCGCCAGTAGGCGAGGTTGTGGCGGCACTCGTGCCCCGGCCTGGCCCAGTTGCTCACCTCGTACCAGGTCAGTCCCGCCTTGGACAGCTCCTCGTCGGCGATGACGTAGTACTCGGCGTGCACGTCGTCGTCCACGCCCGCCAGCTCGCCGCGGGCGATCCTCGCCGCCAGGCGGGTGCCAGGTTCCACGATGAGCGAATACGCGCTGAGGTGGTCGGGGGCGAGGTCCAGCGCCGCGCGCAGGCTGGAGCGCCAGTCGCCGGCGGTCTCCCCCGGGCTGCCGTAGATGAGGTCGAGACTGACCGAGCCGAAGCCGGCGGCTCGTGCCCAGCCCACGACCTGCGCGACCCGGCCCGGCGTGTGCCGCCGCTCCAGCACGCGCAGCACGTGGGGCGCGCTCGACTGCATGCCGAGGGACAGCCTGGTGAAGCCCGCCGCCACCAGCGCGTCGAGGTAGCCGGCGTCGACGGACTCGGGATTCGCCTCGGTCGTCACCTCCGCATCCGGAGCGAGCCCGAACGTCGCCCTGACGGCATCCAGCAGGCCGGTGAGCTCGCCGCTCTCCAGCAGGGTCGGCGTCCCGCCCCCGAAGAAGACGGTGCCGACCGGCGGCGGGGTGCCAGGACCGAGGCCGCGAGGTCGAGCTCCGCCCTGACAGCGTCGAGGTAGGCGGTCCGGCTGGCACCGGGAGCCGAACCCAGTTCCGCCGACGTGTAGGTGTTGAAATCGCAGTAGCCGCAACGCACCGAGCAGAACGGCACGTGCACATACAGGCTGAGCCGTCGCTCCCCCCTCCCCACCAGGGCATGCTCGGGCAGCCTGCCGTCAGCCGGCGCCGGACCTCCCTCGGGTGGGGTGGAAGGCATCAGGGCAGCTCGAAGGGGAGGTCGGAGCCGTCGAGGGCGTGCCTGCACGAACAGGTCGCCTCGCCGTCGGTCTCGGGGGCCGGCAGCGCCGCGACGACCTTGCGCAACAGCCCCTTGAGCCGCTCGATGTTGCCGGCGAACACCCGCAACACCTCGGCGTGCGTGACGGCCTCACCGGTGTCGATGCCCGCGTCGTGATCGGTGATCATGCAGACAGTCGTGTAGCACATCGCGAGTTCCCTGGCGGCGGAGGCCTCGGGCAGGCCGGTCATCCCCACGACGGTTCCGCCGGCGGCGGTGTGCCAGCGGGACTCCGCCTTGGTCGAGAACCTCGGGCCGTTGATGACGACGAGGGTGCCGCCGTCCACCAGCGGCGTGGCGTCATCGGCGGACGCGAGCATCGCGGCCCTGCCGCGCGGGCAGTACGGATCGGCGAACGACACGTGGACGACGGGGCCCTCGGAGTCGTAGAACGTGTGAGCCCTGCCCCACGTCCTGTCGATCACCTGGTCGGGGACGACGAACGTCCCCGGGCCGAGTTCGGGACGCAGCGAGCCCACGGCGCAGGGCGCGAGCACCTGCCGCACGCCGAGGCTGCGCAGCGCCCACAGGTTGGCGCGGTAGTTCACGCGGTGAGGCGGGAACTGGTGGTTCCTGCCGTGCCGGGGAAGGAAGGCGATCTCACGGCCGTCGAGCGTGCCCACTGCCACCGGGGCGCTGGGAGCACCGAAAGGCGTGTCGACCTCCACCCATTCCGGGTCGCTGAGGAACTCGTAGAACCCCGAGCCCCCGATGATGCCGATGTCTGCCGCCACGACCTTCACCCTTTCGCCGTCACTTCGCCTTGGTCTCGCCGGTGGAGAGGGCCGCCACGAATGCCTCCTGGGGCACCTCGACGCGGCCGACCATCTTCATCCGCTTCTTGCCTTCCTTCTGCTTCTCCAGCAGCTTCCGCTTGCGGGTGATGTCACCGCCGTAGCACTTGGCGAGGACGTCCTTCCGCATCGCGCGCACAGTCTCGCGGGCGATCACCCGGGCGCCGATGGCGGCCTGGATGGGCACCTCGAACTGCTGCCTCGGGATGAGCTCCTTGAGCTTCTTCGCCATCGCAACGCCGTAGTTGTAGGCCGCGTCGGCGTGGACGATCGAGCTGAAGGCGTCCACCGGCTCGCCGTGGAGCAGGATGTCCACCTTCACGAGCTTGGCGACCTCCTCGCCCGCCTCGTCGTAGTCCAGCGAGGCGTACCCCTTCGTCCGCGACTTCAACGCGTCGAAGAAGTCGAACACGATCTCGGCCAGCGGCAACAGGTAGCGGATCTCCACCCTGTCCTCGCTGAGGTAGTCCATGCCCGTCTGGACGCCGCGACGGTTCTGGCACAGCTCCATCACCGTCCCGATGTACTCCGACGGGGTGAGGATCGTCGCGCGCACCACCGGCTCCCAGACCTCGGCGATCTTGCCGTCGGGGTACTCCGACGGGTTGGTCACCTGGATCTCGGACCCGTCCTCCATGACCACGCGGTACACGACGTTCGGCGCGGTGGAAATGAGATCGAGGTTGAACTCGCGCTCCAGCCTCTCGCGCACGATCTCCATGTGGAGCAGGCCGAGGAAGCCCACGCGGAAACCGAACCCGAGCGCACCGGAGGTCTCCGGCTCGTACACCAGGGCCGCGTCGTTGAGCTGCAGCTTGTCGAGCGCCTCCCGCAGTTCGGGGAAGTCGGCGCCGTCGATCGGGTAGATGCCCGCGTAGACCATCGGGTGCGGCTGCCGGTAGCCGCCGAGGCTGGTGGTCGCCGGACGGGACGCGGTGGTCACCGTGTCGCCGACGCGGCTCTGCCGCACCTCCTTCACGCCCGTGATGAGGTAGCCCACCTCACCCACGCCGAGCGCCGCCGACTTGATCGGCTCCGGCGAGATCACCCCGACCTCGAGGGTCTCGTGGGTGGCCTTCGTCGACATCATGAGGACGCGCTCGCGGTGGCTGAGCTCGCCGTCCACGACCCTGACGTAGGTGACGACGCCGCGGTAGGTGTCGTAGACGGAGTCGAAGATCAGGGCGCGGGCGGGCGCCGCCGGGTCGCCCACAGGCGGCGGGACGTCCTTCACGACGAGGTCCAGCAGCTCACTGACGCCCTCGCCGGTCTTGGCGGACACCTTGAAGACGTCCGAGGGGTCGCAGCCGACGAGGTGGGCGATCTCCGCCGCGTACTTCTCGGGCTGCGCGCTCGGCAGGTCGATCTTGTTGAGGACGGGGATGATGTGGAGGTCGGCCTCGAGCGCCAGGTAGAGGTTGGCGAGGGTCTGGGCCTCGATGCCCTGAGCCGCGTCGATCAGCAGGATCGCCCCCTCGCAGGCCGCCAGCGAACGCGACACCTCGTAGGTGAAGTCGACGTGGCCCGGGGTGTCGATCATGTTGAGGACGTAGTCCTTGCCGTCCTTGCGCCACGGCATCCTGACCGCCTGGGACTTGATGGTGATCCCGCGCTCGCGCTCGATGTCCATCCTGTCGAGGTACTGCGCACGCATCGAGCGCTCGTCGACGACGCCCGTCAACTGCAGCATGCGATCGGCCAGCGTCGACTTGCCATGGTCGATGTGGGCGATGATGCAGAAGTTGCGGATGATCTCCGCAGGCGTGGCGCCGGGGCGTGGTGCTGGCATGCTGCCTCTCTGGCTCAGCCTGGTGGCGGGACGGCCCCTCACGATACCCTGACTGCCGCCGTAGGCTGGAACCGCGGCCTTGCCGGCACCCCCTTGGGGGCGGTGCGACGGTTTTGGCTGGTGGCTCCGGCTTTGGTAGAGTGACTCGTCGCGTCCGCGTCCGGACGCCCCACGCACCACCCACCGACCGAGAAGGCAAGCCCTGTGGCGAACATCAAGTCCCAGAAGAAGCGGATCCTGACCAACGAGAAGGCCCGGCTCCGCAACAAGGCTGTGAAGTCCGCGCTGCGCACGCACGTGCGCAGGTTCCACGAGGCTGTCGCCGCCGGCGACACCGAGAAGGCGGCGGAACTGGCGAAGGTCGCGACCCGCCAGCTCGACAAGGCCGCCAGCAAGGGCGTCATCCACAAGAACCAGGCGGCGAACCGCAAGTCGGCCATCGCCACCGAGGCCGCCGCGCTCTGACCCACTGACACACGCAGGAACGCCGCCCCGGTCGGGCGGCGTTCCTGCGTTTCTGCGTCCCTGGCGGGCGTCACTGAAGCTCCCGTGTCCCGTGCAACCGGCGGCCGGGGTCGGCTGCTGCCGGTCGGCGACCGAGGACGTCGGCCGACAGGCTCAGCGCCGGCAGCCGATGACCGTCAGCACCACCTGTTCGAGGGCGAAGCCCGGATCGCTCGCGGCACCCTTGATCTGCGCGTCCGCCACCGCCACCGCCTGGATGGCCTTCGCCACCCCGGCAGGGTTCCAGGCGCGGGCCTGCTGCGAGAGGGTCTTCACCTTCCACGGCGGCACCCCGACGAGGCGGGCGATGTCGGCATCGCGCATCCGGGAGTCGCGGGCGTCGAGGTACTTCCCGAGGCTGCGCAGCCCCGAGGAGACGGCGCTCGTGATCAGGACCGGCGCCACCCCCGTCGACAGCGCCCAGCGCAGCTTGCCGAGGGCGCCTTCCGCCCGGCCGTCCAGCACGTCGTCGGCGACCGCGAAGCTGGTGACCTCGGCCCGTCCGCCGAAGTAGCGGCGCACCACGGCTTCGGTGATGACGTCGGTCTCGGCGTCGTCGAGCAGTTGCCGCACCGCGGCGGCGAGCGTGCGCAGGTCGGCGCCGACGGCGTCCACGAGGACCGCCGCCGTCCGAGAGTCCATCCTGCCGCCGGCCCGGCGCGCCTCGTTGGCGGCGAACTGCGGCAGCTCCCACGGCTTGATGGGCAGGCATTCGGCCTCCCGGCCCGCGACCTTCCGCAGCTTGTCGAGCACCGCCTTGCCCTTGACGCCGCCGGGATGGACGACGGCGAGCGCCAGTTCGGGGCCGGGGCTCGTGGCGATGGCGACCAGGGTGTCTGCCACCTCCACCGGCAACTCCTGCAGGTCGGAGACGATCACGACGCTGGAGTCGGCGAAGAGCGACCCGCCGGTGGCCTCGACGAGCCCGCCCGTCGTGAGGTCGACGGCGGAGAGCCTGATGACCGCGGCGTCGGGACGCTCGGCGGTGGCGGCCTTGATGAGCTCGCCCAGCTCGCGCTCGGCGAGCAGTGACTCCGGCCCTGTCACCAGCAGGGTGTTGCCGAACGGGCTGGGAGCATCCACGGGGACAAGCATGCCAGCCGGAGCAGACATGGCGCGCGGCGGCGGCACCCCCGTCCGGCTCCTGCGACGCCGAAGCGGTGGCCGAGGGATCCCCCGGCCACCGCGTGACGAGCGGGTCAGGCCTTGCGCATGTAGGCCCTGACGGTGAGCGGCGCGAACACCGCCACCACGACTGCGGCACCGAGCAGCGCCCAGCCGACGTCCGCCCCGACGACCCCGCCGTTGGCGAGCTCGCGGACGGCGGTGATGAGGTGCGAGACAGGGTTGATCGTGGCGAACCACTTCAACGGTCCCGGGAGCGTGTCGACGGGCACGAACGCGTTCGACAGGAAGGTGAGCGGGAACAGCACCAGGAACGACAGCGCCTGGACGGTCGTCGCCGAGCGGGCGATCACGCCCAGGAAGGCGAAGATCCAGCTCAGCGCCCACGAGCACAGCACGACCACCAGGCCGGCCAGGACGACCATCCCTGCCGAGCCGCCGGGGCGGTAACCGATCGCGAGCCCCACGGCGAACGTGATGGCGGTGGCGATGGCGTAGCGCAGCGTGTCGGCCAGCAGCGCCCCGGCGAGCGGCGCGATGCGGGCGATCGGGAGCGTCCTGAACCTGTCGAAGACTCCCTTCTCCATGTCCTCCCGCAGCTGCACCCCCGTGACCACCGAGGTCGTGATGACCGTCTGGACGAGGATGCCGGGGATGAGTTGCGGCAGGTAGGCCTGCACGTCGCCGGCGATGGCGCCGCCGAAGAGGTAGGCGAACATGAGCGTGAAGATGACGGGCTGCAACACCACGTCGCCCCACTGCTCGGGGGTCCGCCGGACGCGGAGCAGCGCCCGGTAGGCCATGGTCAGCGTCTGCGAGAGGGTCTGGCGCAGCCCGGGATGGGTCTGCACCGCGGTGGGATAGGTGAGCGCCGTCATGCAGCCGCCTCCGCGAACTGGGGGCCCGGCTCGGCGCCGTGCCCGGTGATGGTGAGGAAGACCTCGTCGAGGGTGGGTTGCTGCACGCTCAGCTCGGTCAGGTGGACGCCGTGCGTCCGCAGCTCGATGAGCAGGTCGGTGATCCTGTCGGGATCGGTCATGGGGGCGGTGATGCGGGACGCCTCCGGGGTGAAGGTGCCGTGCGTCCCGAGCACCCTGCGGATGACGGCCAGCGCGGTCGTGGTCTGGGAGGCGTCGCCCAGCCGGAGCTGCAGGGCGGCGCTCCCGACCGACGACTTGAGGTCGTCGGCGGTGCCCTCGGCGACCACGCGGCCGTGGTCGATGACGGCGATCCTGTCGGCCAACTGGTCGGCCTCGTCCAGATACTGCGTCGTCAGCAGCACCGTCGAGCCCTGGGCGACAAGGTCGCGGATGACGTCCCACATCTGGCCGCGGGTGCGGGGATCGAGACCCGTCGTGGGCTCGTCGAGGAAGATGAGCGGCGGGCGGGCGATCAGCGAGGCGGCGAGGTCGAGCCGGCGGCGCATGCCGCCGGAGTACTTCTCGACGGGCCGCTTGGCGGCGTCCGCCAGCCCGAAGGCGCCGAGCAGGTCGTCTGCCTTCTGCCTGGCCGCTCTGGAGCCGAGCCCGAGCAGCCTTCCGAAGATGACGAGGTTCTCGACCCCGGAGATCTTCTCGTCGACGCTGGCGTACTGGCCGGTGACGCCGATCAGTTGCCGCACGACGTGCTGCGACGTGACGACGTCGTGGCCGAAGATGAGGGCACTGCCGGCGTCGGGACGCAGCAGCGTGGCGAGCATCGAGATGGTGGTCGTCTTGCCGGCACCGTTGGGGCCGAGGACTCCGTAGACGCTGCCGGTCTTCACGTGCAGGTCAACGCCGTCCACGGCGCGGTTGGTGCCGAAAGTCTTGACCAGCCCCTCGGCCGCGATGGCCCATTCGGGCGCGGCTGTGAGTGACATGATGGTCTCCTCCTGGGTGGTTCGTTCGGCTCTGTCCGGCGCGGCACGACCCGGGGGAAGCGCTTGTCAGGACGGCGTCACGAGTTATTGATATATCGAAGATGTAGTTGACGGTATATCGAAACTGTGTCGATTGCAAGCGTCGGCTGTGGCGGCCCCGACCGTTCGGCGCAACGTCATCCCCCGGCCTCCGATCGGCACCGGGACACCCGTGGGGCGACCTGTCAGAGGGGACGGCTACCGTCTCGGCATGGGCAGGATCGTGTTCGACACAGCCACCAGCATCAACGGGTGGATAGCCGACGAGAACAACTCACTGGCATGGCTGTTCGCCGTGGAGGGCGGCGAGCATCCCGACGAGGGCCTGTTCCCGACGGGCGCGACGGTGCTCGTCGAAGGCTCGACGACGTACGAATGGGTGCTCGCGGAGGAGGACATCCTCAACCACCCCGAGCGCTGGCAGAACTTCCACGGCGACCGGCCGACCTTCGTGTTCACGTCCCGGCGGCTGCCGGTGCCCGAGGGTGCCGACATCAGGTTCGTCTCAGGCAGGGTCGAGGACGCGCTGCCCGCCATCCGCGACGCCGCGGGTGACGGGGACATCTGGGTGGTGGGCGGGGGCGACCTCGCCGGCCAGTTCCTCGACGCCGGCGTCCTCGACCACCTGGCGATCTCCGTCGCGCCGGTCACTCTCACCGGCGGCGCTCCCCTGTTCCCCAGGCGGCTTGAGTCCGACAGGCTGCGGCTGGTCGAGGCGAGGAAGATCGGCCAGTTCGCGCGCCTGCTGTACGACGTGTCGTGAGGCTGGGCAGGCCGGCGACGCCCGGCCCCGGTGGGGTCAGCCGGCGCTCTCGGCGGCCTCGATCGGGTCGGCCGGCGCATGCTCCCGGCGCGCCAGCAGGACGAACGGCAGCGCGACGATGTTGACCCCCGCCGCGACGAGGTAGGAGGTCGCGTAGCCGGCGACGTCCGCCACCCGCCCCAGGACGGGTTGCACGACGACGCCGCCCGAGGAGCCCATCAGCGAGTCGAACGACAGCACTGTCGCCCGCTGCGCCGAGGGGATCGAACCGTTGATGAACGACTGGCGCAACGGGGTCACCATGGCGCTCAGCATCGACCAGGAGG
>JAEWIK010000360.1 GCA_023387135.1 Actinomycetes bacterium
ACGTCTCCACCTCCACCGACGACCGCGCCCCCACCACCCTGCGAGCGCGCTCCGCGTCCACATCACAGACAGCCGCCAAATCCCACACCGAACTCGACCTGAAATTCCGCGCAAGATTCGGACCCCAATACCCAGCCCCCACCACAGCAACCGTCAAACGATCCTTCATGAGCATGGCCTTTCGGTGGTGTTGAACGCGCGAGCAGGTGCGGCGTTGTCGGGCTGAAGCAATGACAGCCTGTCCCCAGCGCGGAGTCTAGCTGCCAGCGTCCGGGGGCTGTTCGGGTTCCCGCTGCGATGAAGTACCCACAGCGGGTGGCGGTGAGGGGTCAGGGCGGGCACCGGTCACGCCTCCGGGCGGTAGGGGCGGGTGTACTCGTCGAGGTGCTGGCGCAGGTCCTCGATGTCCTTCTCCCACCACTTCTCGGCGAGCAGGCCGGCGATCGTGTCGGGATCGAACCTGTACCTGACCACGCGCGCCGGGTTGCCCACCACGACCGCGTACGGGGGGACGTCCTTGTTGACGACGGCGCCCGCGGCCACCACGGCGCCGTCGCCGATGCTGCTCACCCCGGGCATGATGATCGCGTTGTGGCCCAGCCAGACGTCGTTGCCGATGCTCAGCGGGCTGAACTCCCACGCCGTGTCGACCATCCCGAGCTTGGGGTTGAAGAAGAACCCGTGCATGGACTTGAACTCCATGGGGTGGTTGTCGGTCGCGGCGAAGGCGCCGGCGGCAATCGAGCTGTAGCGCCCGATGGTCGTGTTGCGTCCGAAGGCGTACGGGACGAAGCAGCCGCCGTGGGTGTAGAGGCCGATGTCGACTCCCCAGTGCACCCTGAAGATCTCCCGCAGGGTGGGCGAGTAGAACTCACCGCCCTCGTGCCGCTTGACGTAGCCGACGATGTACTCGCGGACGGGCCTGTGGGCCTTGCCGTAGCGGCGCACCAGGAACTGGCTGGCCTCGTTCTTCACCCGGACTCCTTCGTCGGGTCAGTCGCCCACGGTGTGCGAGATCTCCGGGATGGATGTCACCAGTGACGGCTGGAGGTGCAGGTAGTGGGTCGTCTTGCGCTTCTGCTCGATGTCGCGGAACACGCGCTCGACCTGCTCCACGGAGAGGTCGGTCGCCTCGGCGATCTGCTCGATCGGCACGCCGTTGTTCTTGCCGTAGAGGCAGAGGTCCATCAGGTGGTAGGGCAGCGAGAAGTAGAACTCCTCCTGTGACTGCGCGAGCGAGTAGGTGTCGGTCGTCGACGGCCGGGTCCTGATGGCCTCGGGGACGCCGAGGTACTCGGCCATCGCGTACACCTGCGACTTGTACAGGTGGGCTATCGGCTTGATGTCGGCCGAGCCGTCCCCCAGCTTCACGAAGAAGCCCTGGTCGTACTCGAGGCGGTTCGGCGTGCCGGTGGTGACGTAGTTCAGCAGGTCGGCGTAGTAGTACTCGAACATCTTGCGCACGCGCTGCTTGAAGTTGGTGGCGGCGACGACGCCGAGGTAGGCCTCGGTCGTCATCCTGTGCCGGCTCTGGTTGCCCTGCGGGTCCTCGACGACGACCGAGTAGATCCGCAGCGCGTCGGACTCCGTGACGCTCGGCAGCACGATCTTCGACTTCCAGCCCTCGCCGTAGTTCGGCACCACCTTCCGCACCGCCTCGTCGTAGCGGCGGTAGCAGCCCAGCGCCTCCAGCGGTGCCGACAGTTCCTCGACGGTGGAGTCGATGCCCAGGGCGTCGGAGACCGACGTGCTGAGCCGGATGGTCTCGGGAGAACTCGCCCGCTCGGGCATGTGCAGCCCGAAGACGTGCTCGCTGCCGAGGGCGTGGACGCAGAGGGCCGCCGTGACGCTGGAGTCGATGCCGCCCGACAGCGCCACCACAGCGCCCCGGCGTCTGGCAGCGGCCAGGTACGCGCGGATGCGTTGCGCGATCCTGTCGGCTTCCGCCGCCAGGTCGATGCCGAGGCTGTCAGGCCCGAAGGGCTGCGTCATCTGTCTCCCTCTCAGATGTCACCAGGTCGATGGCATGCATCGGCCCGGGTGGCGCTGAAGCTCCCCGACCCGAGCGTTCAGCGATGAATTGCTGGTGAAGCAGTTGCGTGGACAGTACAGCGAGCACGCGCATGTTGTCAGTGTTGCCGAACCTGTCGCTCCGGGCGCAGGCCTTCGCCACCAGCCCCGCCACCTGCCGCGGGTCGAACACCCCGGCGGCGAGCAGGGCTTGCGGCGACAGGACGTCCTCGACCCAACCTGCCGGCTTCCCGGGGAAGAAGAAGCTCGCGGCGTCGGGGGCCCGGTAGGGCTGCTTGGGACGGTTGCGGATCTCGTCCGGCACCAGGTCGGCGAAGGCGTACTTGAGCAGGAACTTCTCGTCGAGGCCGAAGAGCTTGTGCCGCGCCGGCAGCGCGTTGGCGAACTCGACCACGTCGTGGTCGAGGAATGGGAACCTGCCCTCGACCGAATTCGCCATGAGCATCCTGTCTCCCTGCGACGCCAGGATGTAGCCCGGCAGCAGCGTCCTCAGCTCCAGCCACTGCGCGCGGCTCAGCGAGTCCCAGCCGGCGCTCTCGGCCGGGAGTTCTGCGGCGAGGTCGGGCCGTGGGGTGATGGCGTCGAGCACCGACGGGCTGAGCAGGGTCTTCAGCGCCGACGTCGAGGCCCAGCGCGGCCTGTGCGAGAGCGCGGGGTCGGCCGCGTCGAGGTGCTGGCCGAAGAAGCTGCGTGCGAACGCCGGCGCCTGCCCGGGGTTGCGCAGCATCCAGGGGTACAGCAGTTCGGCGGCCCTCGACCTCCCGGACGAGGAAGGGTCACGCGCCCAGAACTCGCGCACCTTCGCCTCGCGGTAGATGTCGTAGCCGCCCAGCACCTCGTCGGCGCCCTCGCCGGTGACCACCACCTTGAAGCCGCTGGACCGCACGAGCTTCGACAACAGGAACAAGGGTGCCGGAGCGGAGCGCAGGAGGGGGGCCTCGGCATGCCAGACGACCTGCGGGAACACCTCGGCGATGTCGGAGTGCGACACCACGATGTCGGAGTGCCTGGTGTGGAGCCTGTCGGCCATGAGGCGCTGGTAGCCGCCCTCGTCGTACTCGTCGTCGGCGAAGCGCAGCGAGAAGGTGTCGAGTTCGGCGTCGGTGAAGTGACGGATGGCGGCCGCCGTGACTGCCGAGTCGATGCCGCCGGACAGGTAGGCGCCCACCGGGAAGTCGGAGCGCTCGAACCTGAGCTTCGTCGCCTTGATGAGGCGTTCCCGCAGGCCGGCGGCGTTCTCGTCGAGGTCCTGTCCGGGTGCGGCTCCCTTGGGCGGGAAGACAGGACGCCAGTAGCTCTCGACCCGCAGGCCGTCGGCGTCGAACACCGCCAGGTGTCCCGGCGGCAGTTGCGAGATGCCTGCGAAGGGAGTCCGTGGGGCGATGGTCGACCAGTACGTGAAGGTCTCGTCGAGGCCGGCGGGGTCGAGAGCGCGTGGGGTCTCAGGGTCGGCGAAGAGCGCCTTCACCTCGGAGGCGAACGCCAGGCGTCCGGGAGTGTGGAAGTAGTAGAGCGGACGGACGCCCAGCCTGTCGCGCGACAGCACGAGCCGGTTGCGCACCCTGTCCCACAGCCCGATCGCCCACTGGCCGTTGAACCGCGTGAAGCAGTCCGGCCCCCACTCCTCCCAGGCGTGCACGATGACCTCGGTGTCGCTGTGGGTGCTGAAGACGTGACCGCGGGCGCGCAATTCGGCGCCGAGTTCGACGTAGTTGAAGATCTCGCCGTTGAAGGTGACCCAGAGGGTGCCGTCCTCGTTGGGGATGGGCTGGGCGCCGCCGGCGAAGTCGATCAGCGAGAGCCGGGTGTGGCCGAGGATCGCGCGGTGGTCACGCAGGTAGCCGCTGCCGTCGGGCCCGCGATGGCTGAGCGACGCCATCATGGCGGTCACCGTCGCGAGCTCGGGCGTCGGGCCGTCGGTGACGATCCCGCAGATGCCGCACATCAGGCAGGACTGGTCGAGGAGGCGAGCAACGCACGCAGGGCCGCTGGATCACCCAGCACCGACGGGGCCAACTGCTCGTCGGTCAGGACGATGCCGAAGCCGTCCTCGACGAGGATCGCCGTGCGCAGCGCGTCGAGTTCGGGATCGTCGCCGGTGGCGCGCTGGTGGGCCAGTTCGGCCAGCAGCCTGTCGAGCGCGGCGTCGGCCGGCTCGCCCTGTCCGGGCGACGAGGCCTCCCCTGCGGTGTCGGCTGGCCTCACGCAGCGCCCGCAGTCTGGCCGATCTTGGAGCGCACGTACCGGTTGAGGCCGGCGATGCTGCCGAGGTTCTCGGGCACTGTCTCGGTGTCCGCGACGGTGAAGTGGAACCGCTCTTCGAGGAATTCGATCAGTTCGAGGACGCCCGTCGAGTCGAGCACGCCGGTCTCCAGCAGCGAGTCGTCGTCGGCAGGGAGCCTGCTGTCGTCTCCGAACAGGTACGCGCTGATGATGAAGTCCTTCAACTCAGCGGCAATTGTCGATTCCATTGGTCCCCCCGAACCTGGTCTCTACGCTGCACTCCGCCCGGCGCGGAGCGTGGGAATTCTAGTACCACTCCGCCCCGCTTCCGGTAGCGGGACGCCGCGGCATATCCTCAGCCTGCGTGTCGTTCACCTCTGGAGGAGCCGATGGCATCAGGCCTTGATACGTCCAACGTGGGCGAAACCCTGTTGGCCGTCGGTGCCGATGATGACATTGCTGTGGTGGACGGGTCCCGCAATTACACGTACGCAGAACTGCGCCATGCCGCCGGACGCATCCTGCACGAACTCACAACGCTCGGAATTCGGCCCGGCGCGCGCGTCGGGATCCTCGGCACGAATTCCTTCTTCTGGATAGCCGGCTATCTCGCCGCATTGAAGCTGGGCGTGGCGGTGCCGCTCTCGGACAGGAACGGTCCAGCCGACCTCGCGGCGCAGGTGGACTGGGTGGACTGCGACGCCGTGCTGCTGGACAGGCGGCAACAGCGCCGCGTGGGCGCGGCCCTGGGAGAGCGTCGCGTCGTGACAGACGCCGTCCTCGCCGAGGAGGGGGAGGTGGCGTGGCCCGCGACCGCCACGCCGGCGGACGCCGACGCCGCCTTGATGTTCACCTCCGGCACCACCGCGCGTCCCAAGGCGGTGCGCCTGAGCCACGCCAACCTGCTCGCCAACACCGCGTCGATCCTCGGCTACCTGGGCCTGACGAGGTCGGACAGGATGCTCGTCATCCTGCCCTTCTCCTACTGCTACGGCGCCTCGCTGCTGCACACGCACCTCGCCGTCGGCGGCAGCGTCGTGCTCTGCAACACCTTCACCTTCCCGGAGACCGCCGTCGACCTGATGGCGCGGCACGACTGCACAGGGCTGGCGGGCGTCCCGTCGTCCTTCCAGTTGCTGTTGCGGACCAGCAGCTACGCGACGCGCCCGCTGCCCTCGCTGCGGCTCGTCCAGCAGGCAGGCGGCAGGCTCCCGCCCGCGCAGATCCTGGAACTGGCCGCCGCGCAGCCGCAGAGCAGGCTCTTCGTGATGTACGGGCAGACGGAAGCGACCGCGAGACTGTCGTACCTGCCGCCGGAACTGCTGGCCGACAAGGTGGGCTCCATCGGACGCGGGGTGCAGGGCGTCACGCTCGCCGTCCTCGACGAGGCAGGCAGCCCCGTCGCTCCCGGCGAACAGGGCGAGATAGTCGCGACCGGCCCGAGCATCGCCCGCGGCTACGTCAACGACCCCGAGCAGACGGCGGAGAAGTTCCCCGGCGGCTCGCTGCGGACGGGTGACCTCGCGACAGTCGATGCCGAAGGGTTCATCTACATCACCGGGCGGCGCGCCGACTTCATCAAGTCGTGGGGCTTCAGGATCTCGCCGCAGCAGGTGGAGGAGGCGGCGCTGGACTTCCCGGAACTCGCTGCGGCGGCCGTGGTGGGACTGCCCGACGCCGAGGCGGGGGAGGCCGTGGTGCTCGCGGCCGTCGCCATGCCGGGCGCGGCCCTCGACGCCGACGCCCTGCTCGCCCACCTGCGCTCGAAGCTGCCGAAGCACATGGTCCCGGAGTCGGTCCACGTCCTCGACGCGCTGCCGATGACGGGCAGTGGGAAGGTTGCCAGACCGCAGTTGCGCGACCTGTTGGAGAGCCTGAGGGCGCAGGTACCGTAGGGGCACTGGTTCACGATCGAGGGGGGCGATCTTGAAGCGAAACAGAGGGCTGGAAGCGCTGGCCGCGGTGCTGTGCCTGGGCGTGGTGGCTCTCGCCGGCGCCGTCTTGCTGTTCGAGCGCGAGGAGGAGTACGTGCCTGCACCCAACACAGCGGCCTCGGGCATCACCGGGGAACAACTCAGCAGGTCCGCGGGCGCGCGGCTCTACTTCGGCCACATGTCGGTGGGGTTCAACATCCTCGATGGCGTCGCCGCGCTGTACTCGGAGAAGGGCGTTGCCGCGCCTGCGCTGCTCGGCGTCGACCTCGGCGACGCAGTCCAGGCGCTGCCGGAAGGCGGCGTCGTGCTGCACAGCGAGATCGGCGTGAACGGGGACCCGCTCGGCAAGCTCGCGAACTTCGACGCCGCGTTGCGTTCGGGCCTGGCGGGCGATGTCGACGTCGCCGTCCTGAAGTTCTGCTACGTCGACGTCCGGGCCACCACCGACGTGGAGGCGCTCTTCGCCGCCTACTCCGCGACGATGGAAGCCCTCGAACGCGACTACCCCGAGGTGACCTTCCTCTACACGACGGTGCCGCTCACGGTGCCCGAGCCGGGACTGAAGGGTGCGGTCAAGGCCGTGCTCGGACGCACGGACAACCCGGCGCGGGAGCGCTACAACGCGCTGGTCAGGGCGAAGTACTCGGCGACGGGGAGGCTCTTCGACATCGCCGCGACAGAGGCGACGGCGCCCGACGGCACGCGCTCGGCGGCGCTCTACCCGGGCTATGCCAGCGACGGCGCCCACCTGAACGCCAGCGGTTCGGCCCTCGTCGCCGCCGAACTGCTGCGGCTCGTGGCGCGGGTCGCCTGACGTGTCCGGACGCCGGCCCACCGGCCTGTGACATGGCTGTCCACGGTGTCGGGATCGACGTGGCGGAGGTCTCCCGCCTCGCGCGTCTCGTGCAGCGGGGGGAGAGCTTCACCCACCGCTGGTTCACCGCCGACGAGGTGGCCGAGTGCGGGGCCGCCGAGTTCCCCGCCACCGCCTACGCGGGCAGGTTCGCCGCGAAGGAGGCGGTGTGGAAGGCCCTCGGCCTGCACTGGGACGGCCCAGTCCCCTGGGCGTCGATAGCCGTCCTCGGGGACGGGGACGGGCTGGAGGTCAGGCTGTACGGCGAGGTCGAGAGCGCCGCGGCGCTCGCCGGTGTCGGCCCGATCAGCGTGACGATCTCGGGCACTGCCTCCCTCGCCACCGCCGTGGCTGTCGCCGAGCGTCGCTGACGAGCTCTCAGGACGCCGTCGGCCGTTGCGCCAGCACCCTGGCGGGCACGCCGCCCGCGATGCAGTTCGGGGGAAGGTCCTTGGTGACGACGGCGCCGGCGCCGACCACCGCTCCGTCGCCGATCGTGACCCCCGCCAGCACCACGACGTTGGCTCCCAGCCAGACGTCGTCGCCGATGACGATGTCGCGCTCGTCCTTCGGCTGGTCCATGATCGGGCCCGCACCCACCACCACGCCGTAGTTCGAGGCGGTGAGGGTGACGTTCGGGGCGAACAACGCCTTCTCGCCGATCAGCACCTTTCCCGTGGAGTTCCCTGCCCAGATGACCGAGTGTTCGCCGAGGTGCGCGCCGTCGCCGATCCAGATGCGCTCGGCATT
>JAEWIK010000397.1 GCA_023387135.1 Actinomycetes bacterium
GACCAGAGCCGCTCCGGCATCGACCCCAACCGCAACGTGTGGGAGGTGGTCTCCGACGGCCTCGACCACATCAAGGTGGCGAGCTTCGAGATGCCGTCTCGCGCCTACGTGGCGTCGTTCGGCTTCAAGGGCCCCGACCAGCAGAAGCTGGCCGGCGTGCTGTCCGGCGGTGAGCGCAACCGCCTGAACCTCGCCCTGACGCTGAAGATGGGCGGCAACGTCCTGCTGCTCGACGAGCCGACCAACGACCTGGACGTCGAGACCCTGCAGTCGCTTGAGGACGCCCTGCTCGAGTTCCCCGGCTGCGCCGTGGTGATCTCGCACGACAGGTGGTTCCTCGACAGGGTCGCCACGCACATCCTGGCGTGGGAGGGCGACGACGCCGACGAGTCGCGCTGGTTCTGGTTCGAGGGCAACTACGCCGACTACGAGGAGAACAAGATCGCGAGGCTCGGGGCGGAGGCCGCCCGTCCGCACAGGACGACGCACCGCCGCCTCACCCGCGGCTGAGGTCACGCGGCCTCCGTCGTGGCGCCGGGCCCGGTGCCCTGCCCGGCGTCCCCGTCGGTGGGGTCGGCGACGTCGGGGTCCTCGTACCTGGCGGCTTCGGCCTCGTCGAGCTCGTCACCGTCCGGCACGGCGGTCGCCTCGGAGACCTCGCCCTCACCCTCGGCCACCGACTCGTCGGCAGGGACGTCGCGACGCCGGCGGTAGAAGGTCGAGGTGCCTTGGGTGAGGTCGTGCCCCACGCTCGTCGCCCGGATGCGCAACTGCTCGTGTTCGACGCCGTCCGCGTCGTGCCAGCGGTTGGTGCGCAGCCTCCCCACCACGACGACGGGGTCTCCCTTGCGCAGGCTGTAGAGCACATGCTCGGCGAGCCGGTTCGTGCAACTCACTGTCACCCAGGTGGTCTGTTCGTCGCCCCATTCGCCGCCTCGCACGGTGCGCGGCGTGCACCCCATCCTGAAGGTGGACCAGGCGGAGCCGCCAACGGTGCGGCACTCCACCTCGCTGCCCACTCGTCCCGTCATCCAGACCTGCGCGTCCATCGCAGTCTCCTCTCTTGTCGAGAGGAGTTTCGGCAGCGGGAGCCCCGACGAACCGGTGGCGCAGGCCACCTGTGGAGAACTCAGCGACCCCGTCGCGCGGCGGCGACCGCCGCGACCGCCGCCGCGTAGCGATCGAGCTCGGCGGCGACCGGCGCTATCACCTGCTCGGTGGTCACCTCGGCAATGGAGGCGCGCAGCGCCTTCTGCGCCGCCCTGGCGCGGCTTCCCGCGCCGACCGCCACGAACCCGCGTCCGAGCACTGCCAGCAGCAGCCCTCCGATCACCCCGCCGCCCAGCAGCCACCACTGCGCCGCCACCTGGTACCAGACGACCTCGGGCAGCGCGGGCAGTTGCAGCGACCCGTGGAAGACCACGTAGAGCTCCCACAGCCCGCCGGCCACCACGGCGAGCATGAGCAGCCATTGCAGGACGCGGAACAGCTGCCACCACCAGGTGCCGCGCCGGGCTCCGAGGTCGGTGCCGGCGATGGCGGCGTCGAGGCTGTCGGGCAGGTGCGCCTGGTTCGAGCGCGCGGCCTTGCGTACCGCGTCGGCCCACCCTCGCGGCAGGCCGTCGGCCGCGGCGTCCGTCACCCCGCGCAGCGCCCGTTCGACGAGCGCGTGCTGGACGGGCCCCGCCTTGGGCAACGACGTGCGGTTGAGCGACACGGGGCTGTGGTCGCCGCCGAGATCGAGCCGCAAGCGCTTGAGCGGGTCCGGCTTGAGCTTGCCGATCCAGCTCACGAACGGCCAGCCGGTCGCGGCCGCTCCCCGCTTCCGCCACGCCTTGTAGACGCCGTCGACGACGGTGGGCACGCCAGCGGCGTCGCCTAGGGCCGCGGTGAGCCTGTCGGGCAGCCCCTTGCCGAGGTCTGCCACCCTGGCGTCGCCCAGGTCGTCAGCCAGCCGCTGGGCGGCGACCTCGACGTCGGTCTCCAGCCGGCGCAGCGCCGCGTGCTTGCCGCTGACAGTCCGCTGCAGCATCGTCCGCAGTTCGGGGATGCCGGTGCCGCGCAGCGCCGAGGTGACCATCACGGGCGTCTTCCGCAGGCCCTCGGAATCGAGCAGCCGACGCAGGTCGGTCACGCACCTCGCGAGGTCGTCCTGTGCCAGCCTGTCTGCCTGGTTGAGGATGACCATCATCAGCTCCGCGTACGGCGCCAGCGGCTTCAGGTAGTTCTCGTGCAGCGCGGCGTCGGCGTACTTCTGCGGGTCGACCACCCAGATGAGCCCGTCCACGAGCCTGACGAGCCTGTCGACGGCGAGCCTGTGGGCCACCTCGGTCGAGTCGTGGTCGGGCAGGTCGATCAGGACCAGCCTGGCGAGCGGGTCGTCGTCGGGGGCGGCTATCAGGTGCCGGCGCGGCACGTCGAGCCACTCCAGCAGTTCGTGAGGCAGCGTCGTCCCCCAGGCCACCGCCATCGCCCGGGACGTCGTGGGACGGCGGACGGCGATCTCGGCGAGGTCTGTCGCCGTGATGGCGTTGAAGAGGCTCGACTTGCCGGAACCCGTGGCCCCGGCGAGCGCCACGACGGTGAACTCGCCGCTGAAGGCCAGCCGCTCCCCCGCCCGGCGGACCACGTCGCGAGCGAACTCCACGACCTCGGGGTCGCTGCGTCCGGCCGCCTGCTCGGCCGCGCGGCCCAGCGCCTCGACGCGCTCGGCGAGGGTGAGCTGCGACGCCCTCATCGTTCCTCCTCCGGGTCGAGCACAGTGCCCTCGACGACCACGCCGGGGACGCCGTCCCCCGCCTGCAGCGCGGGCAGTGGCGCGCCACCGGGCTCCAGTTCGGAGCGGCCCGCCGGCGCTTCGAGCTCGGGAGCGACGGCCTGGGTCTCCCGGGTCGCCAGCGTCTCCCGCAGCGGCGCGACGGCGTCGGCGGCGGACGTGAGGGCGGCCGCCTGCTCGGCCCTGACGTCGACGGCGGCGAGCCTGTCGAGATAGCGCGCGAGTTCCAGCGCGAGCGCCGCCTGCACCCTCCCGTCGAGTTGCTCCTTGGCGCGCTTGGCGAGCCGGCGCACCTGGTCCTCGCCGAAGATCGCCTCCAGCACGCGCTGGGCGAGCAGGGCCGTGCCGCCCGCGACCCCGAGTTCGGCGCCCAGCAGCCCGCCCGTCTGCGAGAATACGAAGATCATGAGGGCGACTCCGGCGCCGTTCACCCCGAGCGCCCAGAACCTGGCCCGGGAGCGCTTCTCGGCTCCGACTTCGCTGACGAGCTCCATGACGTCCGCCTGCCAGTCGCGGACTGTGCGCCGGGCGGCGAGGTCGAAGTCGGCGCTCGCACGCGCCAGCTCATCGCCCTCGCCGAGCAACTGCCTGCCCGCGGGGTGGGCCTCCCAGGCGGAGGCAGTGCGCAGCGCCGCCGCCTCGCCCTCCTCCCTGATGAGCACCTCCATGCCCGACTCGACGGCGACGGTGACCTCGGCGGCCTCCTTCGGCTCTCCCCGCAGGGTCGCCATCATGCGGTCGCGCAGCCACCCGATCTTCTGCTCGACGGCACGGAAGAACTCCCCGGTCCCCACGAAGTCCTGCCACCGCGCGAGCACCTCGCCGCGCAGCAGGCTGCCGTCGGCGGTCTGGACGGCGATGGTGCGGACGGCCTCGGCGTACGACTTCTCGGCATCCGCCTGCAGGGTGTCGAGTGCCTCGCGCTGGGCTTCGACCGCCTCGGCGACGTCGGGGGCGACGGTGAGCAGGCGGGCAATGGCGCCGTCCAACGTGCGCATCACGACCGCATTCCGGCTGACGGCGTCGGCGGCGAGCTCCCCCAGCCAGCCACGGATCGGCGCGACGGCGGCGTCGGGCAGCAGGCCTTCGGCGTCCACCTCTGTCTCAGGGACGGCGAACAGCGGAGAGTTCGCCAGCCCGCGCTGGCTCATCATCTGGCCCAGGTGCGCAGGCACCTCGTCCATCGCCGCGGGCGGCACCCTGTCGAGCACGACCGCCACGACGGCGCGCCGCTCCGCGGCGGTCCGCAGGTAGTCCCACGGCACCGCGTCTGCATAGCGCGCGGCCGAGGTCACGAACAGCCACAGGTCGGCGGCGGCGAGCAGTTGGGAGGCGAGCGCGCGGTTCTCGGCGACCACGGAGTCGATGTCGGGAGCGTCGAGGATGGCGAGACCTCGCGGGATCGTCGGCTCGGCGACGAGCTGCAGCGTGCGGGGGTCGGACGAGGCGTCGACGGACCTCGCCAGGCCCGGCAGGATCCTGCCCGACGCGAACCACGACGCGTCGGCGGGGTGGTGGACGAGCACCGGCGAGCGGGTGGTGGGACGGATGACTCCCGGAACGCTCACGACGCGGCCCAGCACCGAGTTGACCAGGGTGGACTTGCCCGCTCCTGTCGAGCCTCCGACCACCGCCAGCAGCGGGGCTTCCAGCCTCTCGAGCCTCGGCAGCACGTAGTCGTCGAGCTGCGCCACCGCCTCGCGGGCGCGCGTGGACATCGTCGTCGCGCCCGGCAGGTCAAGCGGCAGCCTGACTCCGGCCAGCGCGTCCCGCACCTGGGTCAGGGCGAGTGCCAACTGCTCAGCACTCATCTCGTCGGCTCACTCCTGTCGGGTCTCTGGCGCCGGGGCGGCGCCGCGCCTGGAGCTGGGCGTGCGTTGCCCACCTACCAAACGCCTTACCCCCCGGGTGGCCCCCAGGCGGGATCCACGGGCGATTGACGCTGAGATCCTACTGGTGAACCGCCGGGGGCTGGCCAGGATCCGCCGAGACCGGCGGGGCCCGGGTACGCCGGCGGGGCGTACGCGACGGGAG
>JAEWIK010000029.1 GCA_023387135.1 Actinomycetes bacterium
GTCGACGATCGAGGACGCCGTGAACTGCATCTTCCCGGTGTTGGCGAGCAGCAGCCAGCACAGCACGGGGGTCAGGAAGACGCCCAGGATGTTGGACGCCGAGGCGCTCACCACGGCACCCGCCACGTTGCCGCGGGCGACGGCGGTGAACGCTATCGACGACTGGACCGTCGAGGGCACGAGCGTCAGGTAGACGATGCCGGTCACGACGGGATCGCTCAGCCGTCCGTGGGCGAGCGCGGCGATGCCGAGGCCGAGCAGGGGGAACGCGACATAGGTGAAGCTCAGGATCGTGAGGTGCAGCCGCCAGTGCTTGAGGCCGGCGAGGGTCTCGGCGGGCGACAACCTGGCCCCGTAGAGGAAGAAGAGCAGCGCGATGGCCGCGGTGGTGAGCCAGTCGAAGATGTCCACCGCGACCCCCCTGGCCGGCAGCACCGTCGCCAGCAGGGCGGCGCCGATGATGGCGAGCAGGAACCTGTCGATGGGGATGCGCCGTAGCCAAGACATAACGCGCCAATACTAGGGCTGTTGCACGCCGCGGACCGGCGAACGCGAGGAGAGCCCCGGACGCCCGCAGGCTGCCGCCCGACCCGCGCCGCACGCGGTCTACGATGCGGGCCATGGCCACGTTGATAGCTGTCGAGGACGCCGCCGATCCGAGGCTTGCCGACTACGTGGCGCTGCGCGAGACGTCGCTGCGCAAGCTGCTGGAGACCGAGCACGGGCTGTTCATCGCCGAAGGCGCGAAGGTGATCCGGCGGGCGGTCGAGGCGGGCTACAGCCCGAGGTCCTTCCTGCTGGCCGAGCGCTGGCTGGCCGACCTGTCGGACGTGATCGACGCTGTGGACGCCCCGGTGTACCTCGTCAGCGAGGCCCTCGCCGAACAGGTGACGGGGTTCCACGTCCATCGCGGCGCGCTCGCCTCGCTGCACAGGCACGACAGGCATCGCGTCGAGGACGTGCTCGCCCTCCGGCGGCTGGTGGTGCTGGAGGACCTCGTCGACCACACCAACGTCGGAGCGATCATCAGGAACGCCGCCGGCCTCGGCTGGGACGGTGTGCTGATCAGCCCACGCTGCGCCGACCCGCTCTACCGGCGGGCGATCAAGGTGTCGATGGGGGCGGTGTTCTCGCTGCCGTGGGCACGCCTGGACGACCACCACGCCACGCCGTCGCTGCTGCGGTCCGCCGGGTTCACCGTGGCGGCGCTCGCGCTCGGGGACGGGGCCGTCGACCTCGCCACGTTCGCTGGCGGGCTCGTACCCGACGACAAGGTAGCGATCCTGCTGGGCACCGAGGGCGCAGGGCTCTCCCGGCACTGGATCGAGGGGGCCGACGTCGTGGTGCGCATCCCCATGCACGCGGGCATCGACTCGCTCAACGTCGCGGCAGCGAGCGCGATCGCCTGTTACGCGCTCAACCGCTGACCGCGGCTCAGGCGTCGACCGCCGAGCGCTTCCTCGGAGTGACGGGCCAATCGGCCGGGTAGAGATGGGCGAGTTCGTCGGCCTGCGCGTAGAGCTTGCGGCGGACCCGTCCGGACAGCCTGTCGCCGAAGACGATGCCGTTGAGGTGGTCGGTCTCGTGCTGCAGGCAGCGCGCGAGGGTGCCGGTGCCCTCGACGGTGACGGGGTTGCCGTCCGCGTCGACGCCGGAGCAGGTGGCGATGTCGGGGCGCGCCAGCGGCTGGTAGCCGCCCGGGAGCGAGAGGCAGCCCTCGTCGTCGGAGACCAGGTGGCGCTCGTTCCCGTCGGGCAGGGTGACGACCGGGTTGCAGACGACTCCCGCGTGGTAGACGTCGTCGATGTCGGGGCAGTTGTAGACGAACAGCGCGAGGTCGCGTCCCACCTGGGTCGCCGCGAGACCGACGCCGCGGGCGGCCTCCATCGTGGCGAACATGTCGCGGACGAGGGTCTTCAGCTCGTCGTCGAAGGTCTCGACCTGCCGGGTGGGAGCGTGCATGACGGGGGTTCCCCAGCGCGTGATGGGGAGGACGTCCCCGCCCTCCATGAGTTCCTTGATGTTCATCGTGCTCACCTGTCGACAGAAGTTAACCGTCTGGCATCCTAACGGGCCGCCGCCGTGGCACCGGCGCGTTGGTCATCCGCGCGTGAGGAGGGGAGGCGACGGACGGGTCGCGCTCCCCGCGGCGTGCCGCCGTGGAACGCGGTCGGCGGCGTGCGTGGCGGCTTGAAGCGCGGACGCCGGGCGGGGACGCTGGGCGGGTGGAAGCTGAGAGCGCGGCGGCAGGGCAGCGGGCCCTGTCTGACGCACCCGGTGGTGAGACGGCGGACGACCGGGGCCTGACCGCCGAGCAGGTCGGCGCGCTGCGGGCGTTCGCCCGCCACCTCGACGCGGAACGGAACCTGTCGCAGCACACCGTGCGCGCCTACGTCGGCGACGTCACGAACCTGTTCGGCCATCTGGACAGGGTGGGGGAGGGCGACCTGTCCGAGGTCGACCTCGTGGCGCTGCGCCGCTGGCTCGGAGTCCAGCAGGCGGCAGGTGCCGAGCGCGCCACCCTGCAG
>JAEWIK010000047.1 GCA_023387135.1 Actinomycetes bacterium
GGTGGAGATCGCTGACGGGTGCTCGGCCGAGTACTGCGACGCCTTGGCGTCGGCGAGTTGGGTCTCGGCGTCGAGCAGGGCGAGCTTCAGCGAGGCGCTGTCGAGTTCGGCGAGCACGTCTCCCGCCTTGACCTCGTCGCCGACCGACACGTTGACCTTCGACACGGTGCCGCCGGTGGCGAAGGCCGCCTCGACGGTGTTGTCGCGGCTGATGGTGCCGGTGGCGGCGAAGGACTGGGTGACCGACCCGGTCTGGGCGGTCGCCGTGACGAACCTGCCCGTCGAGGCAGTCGACCTGGTGGCGACCACGACGGCGCCGACCGCCACCACCGCCAGGACGAGACCGGCTATCAGCAGGTAACGGACGCGGGACATCATTCGCTCCTCAGGGCGTCGATCGGGGCGAGTCTGGCGGCCCGTCCGGCGGGGTAGACACCGGCGATCAGGCCGATGCCGAGGGCGACGCCGAGCGCCAGCAGCGTCGCGGGCAGGGAGACCTGCACGTCGATGCCGAGCGCGGGCGACAGGGCCGCGGCCCCGCCGGCGCCGAGCGCGATGCCGATGGCACCGCCCAGCATGCCGAGGATGCCCGCCTCGACCAGGAACTGCCGGCGGATCACCGACGGTGTGGCGCCGAGCGCCTTGCGCAGTCCGATCTCGCGGACGCGTTCGCTCACCGACACGAGCATGATGTTCATCACTCCGATCGCTCCGACGAGCAACGAGATGGCGGCGATGCCGCCGAGCAGGGTGGTCAGGACGCCGGTGATGCTGGCCGCTGCCTCGACCAGCGACGCCTGCGTCGTCACTGTGAAGTCGGCGTCGTCGGAGGTCACCTGGTGCGCCGAGAGCATCGCGGTGTTCACCTCCTGGTACGCCGACGACAGGCTGTCGGCGTCCCTGGCCTGCAGGTAGATCGCGCTCACGCTGAGGGTGTTGGTCGAGGACGACAGCCTGGCGGCGAACGTGGTGCTCGGGACGATGACGGTGTCGTCCTCGTTGGTGGCGAGCGACGACCCTGCCTCCTCCAGCACGCCGATGACGGTGAAGGTCTGGCCGTTCACCGTCATGGTCTGGCCGACCGGAGCGGTGGTCTCGAACAGTTCGCTGGCGGTGGTCGCGCCGATCACCGCGACAGGCGCGGCCTGGTCGACCTCGTCGGCGCCGAAGAACCTGCCGGTCTCCACGGTGCGCGCCCGCACGGTCAGCCAGTCGGGCACCGTCCCCACGACGGTCGAGGTCCAGGTGGTCGCCGCCGACTGCAGTTGCGCGGACGTCTGGGAGATGGGTGCGACGGCCGCCACGCTGGGTGCGACGCTCTCGTCGGCGAGCATGTCGGCGTCGCGGGAGGTCAGCGTGCTGGCGAAGCCGCCGCCCCGGAAGCCCGACGTCCCCGACACCTGGCCGGGCGTGACGGTGATCAGGTTGGAGCCGAGCGAGTTGATCTGGCTGGTGATGCTGCTCTGGGCGCCCTGCCCGAGACCGACGATGAGCATGACGGCGGCGATGCCGATGAGGATGCCGAGCATCGTGAGCGCCGAGCGCAGCTTGCGCGCGCTGAGCGCCTCGACGGCGGTCCTGACTGTCTCTCCCCACCCCGTCATCGCGCGGCCCCCTGGCTCGCGGGTTCGGGGACGCGATCGGTCAGCAGCCCATCATAGATGTGGAGGACGCGCCGGGCGTGCTCGGCGACGTCCTTCTCGTGGGTGATCATCATGATCGTCCTGCCGGCGTCGTGCAGCTCGTCGAACAGGTGCAGGATGTCGCGGGTCGACACCGAGTCGAGGTTGCCCGTCGGCTCGTCGGCGAGGATCAGGGCGGGGTCGGTGACCAGCGCCCTGGCGACCGAGACGCGCTGTTGCTGTCCGCCGGAGAGTTCGCCGGGCCGGTGCTCGACCCGCTCGGCCAGCCCGACCCTCTCAAGCGCGGCCAGCGCGCGCCTGCGGCGTTCGCCGGGATGCACCCCCGCGTAGATGAGCGGCAGCTCGACGTTGCGGAGCGCCGTGAGGCTGGGCAGCAGGTTGAACGACTGGAAGACGAAACCGATCTTGCGGTTCCTGACGTCGGCGAGCTGCTTCTCGGTCATGGCGCTGACGTCCTCGCCGTCGAGCAGGTAGCCGCCGGTGGTCAGGGTGTCGAGGCAGCCGAGGATGTGCATCTGGGTCGACTTGCCCGAGCCGGACGGCCCCATGACCGCGACGTAGTCGCCCTCCTCGACGGCGAGGTCGATGCCGCGCAACGCTTCGACGGCGGCTGCCCCTGTCGAGTAGGTCTTGCGGGCGTCCGCCAGTGCCAGCAGCGTGCTCATCGTCCGGTCTCGTTCGTGCCGGAGCCCTGCGTCCCGCCGCCGGTCCTGTTCGTCGACGTGGTCGACTGGCCTTCGGCCTGCCTGGGGGCGCCGTCGGGTGGGGCGCCGTTGACGCCCGCCGGCCTGCTGCCGAAGCCGCCGAAGAGGCCGCCGCCGGTGGAATCGGTGCTGGTGACGCCGCCCCTGGTGAGGGTGAGTTGCACCTCGTCGCCCGCGGCGAGGCCGCTGGTGATCTCGGTCGCGCCGCCGAACACCCTCCCGACGCCGACCTCGGTGGTCACCGGCTGGCCGTTGACGAGCTTGACGACGACGGGCTTGCCGTCGGAGGTGCTGATCGCCGCCGTCGGGACGGTGAGGACGTCGGGGTACTCGGCGACTGTCACGACGCCCTGCGCCGTCGTGCCCGAGTAGAGGTCGGGGTGCTCGCCGTCGACGGCGACGACGACGGGGAAGGTCGCCGAGCCGTCGCTGGTCGAGGTGGCCACGATGCCGATCGACGACACTGTGCCCGTAAGCGGTTCGGTGGCGCCGGTGGGGGTGACGGCGACAGGCTGGCCCGTCTTCAGGCTGGAGAGGTCTGTGCTGCCGACTGTGCCTTCCAGATCCCAGGTCGCCGTGGCGACGACGAGCACCTGCGACGTGTCGGCGACCGAACCGGTGGCCGAGCCCTGGCCCGCCCCCTGCCCGGAACCGGTGGACGTGAGGACGTCTCCCTCCGACAGGTCGAGCGAGGCCACGGTGCCGGTGATGGTCGACTTCAGGACCGCGTTCTTCAGGTCGTCCTTCGCACTGGAGACGGCGGCCTTCACCGACTTCACCTGCGCCCTGGCGGCGGTGACGGCGGCGTCCGAGCCGTCGCCGTCGACGTCGTCGAGGTTGGCCTCGGCGGTGTCGAGGTTGGCTTCGGCGAGGTCGAGGGCGTCCTGCAGGTCGGAGTCGTCCACCCGGGCGAGCTTCTGTCCCTTCTTCACCGTGTCGCCGACCTTGACGTACACGTCGGTCACGGTGCCGGCGACCGAGAAGTTCAGCGCCGCGGTCCTGCGCGGGGTCAGCGTTCCCGAGAGCCCGACCGTCACGGTCTGGTTGGAGGACTCGGCCTTCACGGTCCTGGTGATGCTCTGCGTGCGGGCGCCCTGCCGGCTCGCTTCGGCCCCGAGCCAGGCGACGATCCCGGCGGCGGCGAGGGCCACGACCACCAACCCGATGACCAGCCATCTGACCCAGTGACGACGCCGTCGCGGGGCAGGAGCCTCGGCAGGGCGCGGGGTGGTAGTGGCCTGGGTCATCACAGGTCCTCTCGAGTCGTGGCGAACACCTTCAGGGTAGGTCGCCCGACTGTGGCAGGCACTGGCTCAGCTGTGGGCGAGCTGTGGGTCAGCCCAGCGGAAACACCTCGGCCAGATCGGCGTGCGCGCCGCTGGCAGTGACCCTGTGGGTGCCCACCGCGTCGCTCCACGACAGGGTGCCCGCTGCGAGCCTCAGCAAGGTCCCGGCGTCGGTCTCGACGACGTTCGGCGGGGTGCCGCGGGTGTGGGCGCCACGCTCGCCGATGCCCAGCTGGACGGCGGCCAGCGGTGGCACCCGCAGCTCGACCGAGCCGCCGGGATGGCGCAGCGCCAGCAGCCTGCAGGCGATCCTCGTGGCGAGCGGGACGTCGGCTGCCGGTGGCTCGTGACCCTCCGACACCGTGCGAAGCACGCGGTGGAGCAGCGCCAACTCGTCGGGGTTGATCTTCTTCGCCACGGACAAGAAGGTACGCCCCTCGCGGGAGCCTGACGGTTCGCCCGGCCGGGGACACTAGCATCGGGGCATGCCACGCACCGAGACGCTGTCAGCAAGGTTGGCGCGGTGGGGCTTCACCGATCCCGACGCCCGCGCGTCGATCGTGCAGGAGTGGGCGGCGGGCGCCCCCGAGGCGGCCTGGACGGCCTTGCTGGACGAGCTCTCGCAGGCCGCCGACCCGGACCTCGCCTTCACGGGCTTCTGCAGGATCGCGCAGGCGCGCCCGGAACTCGTGGCGAGGATCGGCGACGACCCGTCGTGGGCGAGGCGGACGGCCAGGGTGCTCGGGGCGAGCATCGCTCTCGGGCAGCACCTCGGCGTCCATCCCGAGGAGGTCGACCTGCTGGCGGGCGACGTCGACCGCCGCTCGCCCGAGGCGTTGCGGGAGGAGTTGCTGGACGCGGTGGGCGCCGACGCCACGTCGCGGACGCCGGTGGCCGACCCGTCCCGTTCGAATGACCTGCGCCGCGCCTACCGCCGCGCACTGCTGCGCATCGCGGCCCGGGACCTGTCCGCCGAGGACGCGCTGGCGATCCTGCCCGACATCGCGGGGGAACTGGCGGACCTGGCCGACGCCACCGTGGAGACGGCGCTCGCGCTGGCCCGCGGCGAGGTGCCGAACTCCGAACTCACCCGGCTCGGCGTGATAGCCCTCGGCAAGACCGGCGCCCAGGAGTTGAACTACGTCAGCGACGTGGACGTGCTGTTCGTCGCCGAGCCTGCCCTCGACGAGGCGGGCGCCCCGGCCTGCGGCACCGACAAGGCCGTCGACATCGCCGGCAGGCTCGCATCGGCGCTGATGCGGATCTGTTCGGCCAACACCGCCGCCGGCACCATCTGGCAGGTCGACTCGGCGCTGCGCCCGGAGGGCAAGGCGGGCCCGCTCGTCCGCAGCCTGGCGTCCCATCGCGCCTACTACGGCAAATGGGCGAAGAACTGGGAGTTCCAGGCGATGCTCAAGGCGCGCCCGATGGCCGGCGACCTCGACCTCGGGCATCAGTTCGTGGACATCGTGTGGCCGCTGGTGTGGCAGGTGGCCGACGACGACCAGTTCGTCGCCGAGACCCAGGCGATGCGCCGCAGGGTCGTCTCGTTGCTGCCGCCCGCGCAGGCGGAGAACGAGATCAAGCTGGGGGCAGGCGGGCTGCGCGATGTCGAGTTCAGCGTGCAGTTGCTCCAATTGGTCCACGGGCGCGGCGACGAGCGGCTGCGGCTGCGCGGCACCTTCGAGGCGCTCGACGAGTTGATAGCGCACGGCTACGTCGGCCGGGCCGACGGTCACGACCTCAACACCGCCTACCGGCTGCAGCGGCTGCTGGAGCACAGGATCCAGCTCCACAAGCTGCGCCGGACGCACCTCATGCCGAGCGACGAGCTCAACCAGCGCTGGCTCGCCCGTTCCCTCGGCCTGTCGGAGACGAAAGAGCTGATGCACCTGTGGCGGTCGTCGACGAGGCGCGTGCTCGTCCTGCACCAGCGGCTGTTCTACTCGCCGCTGCTGGAGGCCGTCGCGCGGATCCCGTCCGAGCAGGTGAGGATGACGTCGCTGGGTGCCGAGACCCGGTTGCGCGCGCTCGGCTACGGCGACCCGAAGGCCGCCCTGCGGCACATCGAGGCGTTGAGCGTGGGGATGAGCCGGCGCGCGGAGATCCAGCGGCAGTTGCTGCCCGCCATGCTGGGCTGGTTCACGGCCGGGCCGAACCCCGACCACGGCCTGCTCGCCTTCCGCAAGGTGTCGGACGCGCTGGGGGAGACCCCGTGGTACCTGCGGGCGCTGCGGGACGAGGGGTCGACGGCCGAGAACTTCGCGAAGGTGCTGTCGTCGAGCCGTTACGCGGTCGACCTGTTGCTGCGCAATCCTCCCAGCGCCGCCTGGCTGAGCGAGCCCGAAGGGTTGTTGCCGCGGACGGGCGAGGCGATCCTCGCCGAGATGACGGCGGCCGCGCGCCGGCACGACGACGCCAAGGAGGCGATAGCGGCGGTGCTCGCCGTCCGTCGCGGCGAGTTGCTGCGGCTCGCCATGGCCGACCTCCTGGGCGGGCTCGACCTGGCCGCGCTCGGCGACGCGTTGTCGGACCTCGCCACGGCGAGCGTCGACGCCGCCCTCGAGATCGCCGGACGTGGGCTCACCGGCGTCCCGCGGGTCGCGGTGATCGCGCTGGGGCGCTGGGGCGGACGGGAGATGTCCTACTCGTCCGACGCCGATGCGATGGTCGTCATCGACTCCGACGACCCGGAGGCGACCCGGGTCGCGACCACGCTGGTCAGCCGGATGCGCGCCATGCTCACCCAGCCGGGGCCGGACCCGGCCCTCGCCGTCGACGTCGACCTGCGTCCCGAAGGCAAGCGTGGCCCGATAGTGAGGTCGCTGGCGTCCTACCTCGCCTATTACGACAGGTGGTCCTCGACGTGGGAGGCGCAGGCGCTGCTGCGGGCCAGGGTCGGCGCCGGTGACAGGGACCTGGGCGAGAGCCTGCTGGCCGGGGTCGATCGGCTGCGTTATCCGGCGGACGGCCTCACCCCCAGGCAGGTCACCGAGATCAGGATGCTGAAGGCGCGCATGGAGGCCGAGCGGGTCCCGCGGGGGACAGATCCGGCACGGCACACCAAGCTCGGCCCCGGCGGGCTCTCGGACGTCGAGTGGGTGATCCAGTTGCTGCAGCTGAACCATGCGGGCTCGCGTCCCGAGCTGCGGGTGACGACCACCCTCGGCGCGCTCGACGCCGCGGCGGAGGCCGGGCTCGTCACCCAGCCCGACGCCGTGGCGCTGCGGGACGCCTGGACGACGGCCAGCAGGATCCGCAACGCGATCATGCTGTGGCGCGGGCGCGCGTCCGACACCATCCCCGCCGACGTCCGCGACGTGTCGGCGATCGCCGAGATCATGGGCTACGGCAAGGGCGAGTCGTCCCTCATGGTGGAGGACTACCGGCGCCGCGCGAGGGTGGCCCGTCGCGTCATGGACCACCTCTTCTGGGGTGCCGAGGAGCCCGCTCCGCGCGGCGACGACTGACCGCCGGGTAGCAGGTGGCACCGGTGGGGAGCGTGGTCCCGACGAGCCGCGGCACGGGTGCTGTGGCTAGAGTGACTTCCGATGACCAGCACCGCGTTCCCTGACCTTCCGACCACCACCGAGAGCCTCACGGGGTGGGGACGGACGGCCGCCACCACCTCGCAGGTGCTCTCCACTCCCGACGTCGACCTGATCGCCGACGCGGTGAGGCAGGTCGCCGAGCACAACTCCGAGGCGCCGGCGCACCTGAGACGCGGGATCATCGCCCGCGGCCTGGGACGCT
Organism: Actinomycetes bacterium; assembly: GCA_023387135.1. Taxonomy (GTDB): domain Bacteria; phylum Actinomycetota; class Actinomycetes; order Propionibacteriales; family Propionibacteriaceae; genus Propionicimonas. The sequence continues at coordinate 7,387 of JAEWIK010000047.1, forward strand.
CCTACGGCGACGTCGCCCAGAACGCCGGCGGCATCGTCGTCGACATGACGGCGTTGAACAGGATCCACAGCATCGACGCCGCCACCGCGACGGTGGACGTGGACGCCGGTGTCAGCCTCGACGAGCTCATGCGGGCGGCCCTGCCGTACGGCCTGTGGGTGCCTGTGCTTCCCGGCACCCGGCAGGTGACAGTCGGCGGCGCGATCGGCTGCGACGTCCACGGAAAGAACCACCACAGCGCCGGCTCGTTCGGCGACCACGTCGTCTCCCTCGAACTGCTCGTCGCGGACGGCAGGGTGCTGCACCTCACCCCGACAGGCGGCGCCGACGACCCGGGCGGCGAGCTGTTCTGGGCCACCATCGGCGGGGTGGGCCTGACAGGGATCGTGCTGCGCGCGGTGCTCGCCATGACGCGCACGGAGACCGCCTACTTCATCGCCGACGGCGTCGTCACCCACGACCTCGACGAGACCATCGCCGTCCACTCCGACGGCTCGGAGGCGCGCTACGACTACTCCTCGGCCTGGTTCGACGCGATCTCGCCGGCGCCGAAGCTGGGGCGTGCCGCGCTGTCGCGGGGGAACCTCGCGACCCTCGACCAGTTGCCTCCCAAGCTCGCCGCCGACCCGCTGGGCTTTCACGCCAAGCCCTTCTTCGACCTGCCGGACGTGTTCCCGAACGGCCTGGCGAACAAGCTGACCTTCACCGCCCTGGGCACCCTCTGGTACGCCAAGTCGGGCACCTACACCGGCAAGGTGCAGAGCCTCACCGGCTTCTACCATCCGCTCGACATGTTCGGCGAGTGGAACCGCGCCTACGGCTCACACGGCTTCCTGCAGTACCAGTTCGTCGTGCCGCCGTCGGCCGTCGACGAGTTCAAGCGGATCATCGCCGACATCCAGGCGTCCGGGCACTACTCGTTCCTCAACGTCTTCAAGCTGTTCGGCGAGGGCAACGCCGCCCCGCTCAGCTATCCGATGGCGGGCTGGAACGTCTGCGTCGACTTCCCGATCAAGGACGGGCTGGAACGCTTCCTGTCCTCGCTCGACGCGCGCATCCTCGAGTTCGGGGGCAGGCTCTACACCGCCAAGGACTCCCGCACCTCGGCTGCCACCTTCCACGCCATGTATCCCAGGATCGACGACTGGCTCGCCACCCGGCGGCGCATCGATCCGGACGGCGTGTTCACGTCCGACCTCGCCCGACGATTGGAATTAGTGTGATTGACGCGACCGGAAACCCCCAGACCATCCTGCTGCTGGGGGCGACGTCGGAGATCGGCCTCGCCATCGTCGAGGAGTACCTCGCGGCGCATCCCGTCCGCGTCATCCTCGCCGGACGCCCGAGCCCGACCCGCGACCAGGCCGTCGCCGACCTGCAGAAGGCGGGCGCCTCGGCGGTCGACGTCCTCGACTTCGACGCGACAGCCTTCGACACCCACCCGGCCGTCATCGACGCCGCGTGGCAGCTCTCCGACGTGGACCTCGCCATCGTCGCGTTCGGCGTGCTGGGCGACCCCGAGCGGGCGTGGCAGGACCAGGCCGCCGCCGTCGAGCTGGCGCAGGTCAACTACACCGGCGCCGTCAGCGTCGGGGTGCTGCTGGGCCAGAAGATGAAGGCCCAGGGCTACGGAAGGATCGTGGCGCTCTCCAGCGTGGCGGGAGAACTGGTGCGGCGCGCAAACTTCGTCTACGGGTCCACCAAGGCGGGGCTGGACGGGTTCTACAGGGTCCTGAATGAAGCACTTGATGAATTCGGCCCCAAGGTGCTGGTGGTGCGGCCCGGTCAGGTGAAGACCCGGATGATAGCGGGCCTGAAGCCCCGCGGCGCGATCTCGAAGGACGTGCTCGCCAAGCAGGTGGTCGCCGCCGTCCGCAGGGGTGACAACGTCATTTGGTCGCCGCCGCTGTTCCGCTGGCTCATGATGGTGCTCCGCCACGTCCCGGGCCCCGTCTTCCGCAGGCTCCCGATCTGACGGCGGCGTCGGGCGGTTGCGCAGCCCGGCGAGTACGCAGTCTTGCGACTGGCCGACCCCGGGGTCGGCAGGCGACAATTGAGTTGTCCGGGATCGGGGGGTACCGGCAGTCTTCAGGCGAAGTCTGCGCCGCCCCCTCGAATCTCGTGGAGCCAGCGATGGTTCCTGGTTGTCGACGAATGCAGGGGGGTGCAGATCGACGACACGTGATGGGCAGCTAGCCCGCCGCGTTCGGGGGAGGGCCTGAGTGCGGCGGGCTTGCTGTCTCTTCAGCACATCGCCGGCCGGCTCACCTGATGCCAGGGAAACCCGTCGCCTCCGCCAGCACGCTCGTCACTGCAGGGTCGTGATGAATCTCGTGGCCGTCCAGCGCCACCACCGGCAACACGCCGCGGATCGCCGAGACCAGCCACATCCCGTCGGCCTTGATCGCGTCGTCAGGGGTGAAGAGCGCCTCGCCCGTCGCCACGTCGTGGTCACGCGCGGCGGCGAAGAGCGCCGCGATGGTGACTGACGCCAGCACGCCGGTCCCGGCGGTCGGGGTGGTCCAGAGCCTGTCGTCGGCGGCGAACACCAGGCCCGCCGTCGGGCCTTCGAGCAGGAACCCGTCGGATGAGGTGAACACTGCCTCGTCCGCGCCCCTGCGGGCGGCCTCCCGCTTGGCCGCGACGTTCGTCGCGTACGAGAGCGTCTTCACCCCGCCGAGCAGCCAGGGCGCGTCCCGGAAGGCGTCGCTGCTGAAACCCCTGGTGAGGGTGACCGCCGTCACTCCCCGCCGCGCCGCCGAGTAGTCGCCCACGCTCGTGATGGTGAGGTAGCCGAAGGCGGGGGACGGGGTGGACTCCAGCCCGCGGGTGACCACCAGCTTCAGCACGGCTTCGCCGGGCACCTGCCAGGCCGCCAGCGCGGTGTCGACCAGCTCGAACCACACGGCGAGCGGAGGCAGTTCGATCCCGAGCGCCGTCGCCGAGCGCTGGAACCTGTCGAGGTGCTCCTGCAGGTAGTGGGCGCGGGTGCCTCGCTCGTCGACGGTCACCCGCAGCGCGTCGAAGCAACCGTCGCCCCTCGTCACGCCGAGGTCGTCGGCGCTGAGCAGCGGCGTGTCGGCAGGGATGACGCCCCAGCCGAGGACTGCGAGGAGCTGCTGAACCACGGGGCTGACGGGTGAAGTCACGGCCCACAGCCTAGGCCGTGCCGGCGGCGCACCCCCGATGCCGCCGCCGGCGAGCGTCCCGACGTCGGCGACGCCCGGACAGGGCAGGAGGCCCCGGGGACGAACCCCGAGGCCTCCTGGCAGGCGTCAGCCGGACCTCACATGTCGAAGTACATCTCGAACTCGTGCGGGTGCGGACGGAGACGGATCGCGTCGATGTCGGCGCGCTTCATGTCGATCCAGTTCTCGATCAGGTCGGGGGTGAAGACGCCGCCCGCCTGCAGGTACTCGTTGTCGGACTCGAGCGCGTCGAGGACGCCGTCGAGCGAGGCGGGGACCGACGGCACCAGGGCGTGCTCCTCCGGGGGCAGCTCGTAGATGTCCTTGTCGATCGGCGCGAGCGGCTCGATCTTGTTCTGGATGCCGTCGAGGCCGGCCAGCAGGCACGCCGCGAACGCGAGGTACGGGTTGGACGACGGGTCGGGGCAGCGGAACTCGATGCGCTTGGCCTTCGGGTTCGAGCCGGTCACCGGGATGCGGATGCACGCGGAGCGGTTGCGCGCCGAGTACACAAGGTTCACCGGAGCCTCGAAGCCCGGCACCAGGTGGTGGTAGGAGTTCACCGTCGGGTTGGTGAACGCCAGCAGGGACGGCGCGTGGTGCAGCAGGCCGCCGATGTACCAGCGGGCGAGGTCAGAGAGCGAGCCGTAGCCTGCCTCGTCGTAGAACAGCGGCTGGCCGCCGTTCCAGATCGACTGGTGGACGTGCATGCCCGAGCCGTTGTCGCCGAAGATCGGCTTCGGCATGAACGTGACGGTCTTGCCCGCCGCCCACGCCGTGTTCTTGACGATGTACTTGAACTTCATCAGGTCGTCGGCGGCGGCCAGCATCGTGTTGAACTTGTAGTTGATCTCGGCCTGGCCGGCGGTGCCCACCTCGTGGTGCGCGCGCTCGACCTCGAGGCCCGCGTCGGTGAGCTTGTTCACCATCGCGTCGCGGAGGTCGGCGAAGTGGTCGACCGGCGGCACCGGGAAGTAGCCGCCCTTGTACTTCACCTTGGCGCCGCGGTTGCCGCCCTCTTCCTCACGACCGGTGTTCCAAGCGCCGGCCTCGGAGTCGATGTAGTAGAAGGACGACTGCTGCTTCGTCTCGAACCTGGCCGAGTCGAAGATGTAGAACTCGGCCTCGGGGGCGAAGAACGCCGTGTCGCCGATGCCTGTCGAGGCGAGGTAGCTCTCGGCCTTGCGGGCGATGTTGCGCGGGTCGCGGCTGTACGGCTCCTGCGTGAGCGGGTCGTGCACGAAGAAGTTCAGCGCGAGAGTCTTGTGGGTCCGGAAGGGATCGATGAAGGCCGTCGCCGGGTCGGGCAGCAGGGTCATGTCCGACTCGTGGATCTTCTGGAAGCCGCGGATCGAGGAACCGTCGAACGCCATGCCGGTCTCGAAGACGTCGGGACCGAACGCATAGGCCGGAACGGTGAGGTGCTGCATCACACCGGGCAGGTCACAGAACCGGATGTCGACGAACTCGACTCCCTCGTTCTTGATGTAGGCCAACAGGTCGTCGGCTCCTTGGAACATCTTGCCTCCACAGACAAATGGGACTTGGACGCGGCCACGCTATCCGAGCAGCAGTAACCCAACGGTTGCATCCGTGTTTCAGCCGTGTAACACCCTCGCCGGGGTGCGACGTGGTACTCGGACGCCGCGGACGCCCCGGGAGACCGCGCAGGCCGGCGACGGCCGTCCGCCACGACGAGGCAGTAGGCTCCCCGGCGTGAGCGAGGTCGAGACCGATGACTACCCGGGCGAATCGCTCGGGCTGCCGAGGAGTGGACGCGGTGCGCTCGCCAGTTGGCGGGCAAGGTTCGCCGCGCTGCTGGTCGACTGGGGGACGTCCATGGTCGTCGCGTTGGCGGCGTTCGGGATCGGCGTGCTGCGCGAGCAGGGCTGGCGATCCTGGATGATCCTCGCCATCTTCTTCGTTCAGAAGGCGATCCTGACGGCTTTCGCCGGCGGCAGCTTCGGGCAGATCCTCGCGAGGATCCAGGTGGTGAGGACGAGCCTCGAGCCCATCGGCTGGTGGCGCGCGTTGCTGCGGACCGCGATGGTCTGCGTGGTGGTGCCGGCCGTGGTGATCGGCGCCGATCGCCGCGGGCTCGACGATCTCGTGCTCGGGACTGTCGTCGTCAACCGGCGCTGAACCGGGGCGATCCGGCGGCCGCTCGGCGCGTCAGGCTGGCGACCTGCTTCCTCGACTTCCGCAGGAAGGCGTAGCCAGAGCAGTGAGCGCCAGGGGCCGGGTTGGGGGAACTTACCGGTCGTGCGCTAGTTTCCATCCATGCTCCGTTACATCGGCCGCCGGTTACTGAACTATGTGTTCTTGCTCTATGTGGCCGTGTCGCTGACCTACCTGCTCGCCGCGACCCAGCTCAACCCGAGAGCCGTCTTCGAGGTCAGGCAGCCTCCCATGGACCCGCAGGTGATCGACAACACGCTCGCCCAGTACAACCTGAGTGAGAAGGTGCCGCTCGCCGAGCGCTACTGGACGTGGCTGACGAACGTGCTGCAGGGCAACTGGGGCTACTCGCCGTTGGGCGTCAGCGTGGGGGAGTCGATCAGCACCCGGATGTGGG
>JAEWIK010000055.1 GCA_023387135.1 Actinomycetes bacterium
CCTCGTCGGCCGGGCCGGCCAGCACGTCTCGCAGGAGTTGCCCGGACATGACAGTCTGCAGGCAGCCGTAGCGGCCGCACTCGCACAGCAGGCCGCCCTCGACGGCGGTCAGGTGGCCGATCTCGCCGACGGCGAAGCTGTCGCCCTGCACGATCATCCCGTCCAGCAGGATGCCGGCACCCACGCCGTGGCCGATGGTGACCGTCAGCAGGCAGTCGCCGCGCGACTCGCCGAAGGTGAACTCGGCGAGGGTGGCGGTGTTGGCGTCGTTCGCGACGTACACCGGCAGCGACGTCCGCTCGTCGAGCAGCGCGCTCAACGGCAGGTTCTCCCAGTCGTACGTGGTGGTGCGCAGGACGACGCCGTCGGGATCGATGATGCCCGGGCAGCTCACCCCGACGCCGAGGATCGGCCTGTCGGAGGCCTCGACCAGCGCTGCGGCCTCGTCGAGGATGTGCTCGACGCCGTTGCGTCCCACCGCCCGCGACCGGGTCAGCAACGGCCTGCCCTTGAGGTCGAGCAGGCCCGCGCGGACGTCCTCGGGGTCGGACAGGTCGAGAGCGACGATGTGGTACGCGTCGGCCCTGATGCCCAGCGGGGTGCTGGGCGCCCCCAGCCGCTGGTGGCGCCTGGGGTGGTGTTCGTCCACCAGCCCGCTCTCGGTGAGTTCCCTCACCAGGGCGGACGTGGTGCCCGGCGTGATGCCGGTGATGCGTGCGATGTCGGCGCGCGAGGCACCGTCGGAGTGGAACAGCGTGCGCAGCACGAGCGCCCGGTTGTGGGCCCTGGCGTCGGCAGGCAGTGATTTCGCGGCCGGTCGCAGGACAGTCGCGGCACCGTTTCCGGCAGCACGCCGCATCTCAGCCACGCGACAAGTCAACAAGCCGTGGTGGCGGCAGTCAACCGCTCAGAAACCGGGGCGCACCGGGAGCGGCGGGACGGGCGGCATGCTCGCACGCTCGCGGGCCCGGCGCACGCCGAGGATCCAGCTTCCCTTCGCACGGAGCCTGTAGAACTGGGCGACGCGCGGCGCGGAAGGCCGCGGGGCCGCCGGACGCAGGACCGCCGGCGCACCGTCCGAACCGCGCTTGGGCGCGTACAGGTCGGCGACAGCGTCCTGTCGATCCTGAGTCGTGAGCACCGAACGTTCCGCCACGCCGCCACGTGCGACGAGTGGTGACTGGCCAAAACCGGCATAAGCCGGCAACACAAAGGTGTTGCTCAAAGTAATCCCCCCCGGGAATCCCGTCTCCGTTTCCCCCCGTGTGATGCCGCGAACGGCATCCGAGAGACGTGGATGTCAGAAAAGGGATACCACGTCGCCCCGGCCTGCACCAGCACCCGCATAACACGCGATAAGGAACCCGCCAGAACGTCACCGATCCGCCGGCGCTGGCCGTGGCGGACCTTGCCGCGCTGCGGTCGCCCGTACGATGGTCGGCGTGGAACCGGGGATGAGGGCGCGACTGCGTCGCGCCGTCGTGCTCGCCCTGAGCATCGTCGTGACGGGAGCAGGCATGGTGGCCTCCGCCCCCGCCGCTCATGCCGCGACCCCGAGCCTCACCATCGACCTCACCGGCGTCACCGTGACGGGCACCGGGCCGACCGCCCTCGTCCAGGTGCAGGCGACAGTCACCAACACCAGCGACGCGCCCGTCTACGGCGCCCGGGTCGGCATCCTCAGGTCGCGCGACCCGATCACCGAACTGGACGCCCTGCAGCAGGCAGTGGGACCGAACCCGCCGAAGGGTTTCCTGCTCACGCCCACCATCTCGAAGATCACCGAACAGGCGGTGGCCTTCCAGCCGGGAGCAACCGCCACCGTCGCGCTCAGCGCGACCTTCGGCCAGCTGGGCTTCGACTTCCCCGGGGCCGCCTACAGCATCGGCGTCCGAGGGCTCGGTTCCAGCAGCGCCAACGACTCCTATTATCCGGAGATCGGCGTGGTCAGGACGGTCATCGCCCTGCCCGCCACGTCGGTCCCTGTCACCCGGCTCGTCGTGCTGACCGCCGCGCCCACCAAGCTCACCTCCAACGTCTTCCGCAGCGAGGAACTGGCCACCGAACTCGCGGGCCCGCTCGACACCCTGCTGTCGGCGGCCGCGCAGCCCGGCAACTCGTGGCTGATCGACCCGGCGCTGCTCGACGAGGTCAGCGACATGGCGAACGGCTACCAGGTGCGCCGCGAGGGACAGCTCGTCCCCGGCGCCGGACAGTCGACGGCGGCGGCGTGGCTGGCCCGGTTCGGGCAGCTCAACCAGGCCAACGGTGCCCGCTCGCTGTTCGCCAACCCCGACGTGGCGGGCGCGGCGGCGGCGGGCGCCGACGCGGTGCTCACCCGCGCGCTGGCGGCCGGCGCCGGGCTGACCTCGATCGCCGCGCTGCCGCTGATCGTCCTGCCGACCGGCGCCGTCCACACCGACGCGCTGAAGGAGTTCCTCGCTCCCGCCGCGGCGAAGGCGGTGCTCGCCACCAATGTCGCGACGGCCGGCGCGTGGCAGCCTTCCGCCGACCTTCCCGTCCTGGCGG
>JAEWIK010000062.1 GCA_023387135.1 Actinomycetes bacterium
GTCTCCTGGTACAGGTAGCTCTTGTTGGCCGAGCCGCCGCCCTTGGCCATGAACAGGAACTTGTAGGAGTTCTCGTGCCCGGCGGCGGTGTCGGCATACAGCTCGATCTGCGCGGGCAGGTTGCTGCCGGTGTTCTTCTCGTCCCACATCGTCAGCGGGGCGTTCATCGAGTAGCGCAGGTTCAGCTTGGTGTAGGCGTTGAAGATACCCTTGCTGAGCGGCAGTTCGTCGGTGCCGGCGGTGAGCACGTGCTGGCCGCGCTTGCCCATGACGATCGCGGTGCCGGTGTCCTGGCACATCGGCAGCACGCCGCCGGCGGCGATGTTGGCGTTCTTCATGAGGTCGAGCGCGACGAACTTGTCGTTCGCGCTCGCCTCGGGGTCCTCGAGGATCGTGCGCAGTTGGGCGAGGTGGGCGGGACGCAGGTAGTGCGCGATGTCGTGCATCGCTGTCTCGGCCAGCAGTTCGAGGGCCTCGGGTGCCACCTGCAGGAAGCGGCGGCCGTCGGGACCGTCGACCACCTCGACGCCTTCGGTGGTGAGCAGGCGGTAGGCGGTGGTGTCCTCACCTGTCGGCAGCATGTCTTCGTAGGCGAACTCGGCCATCACAACTCTTTCCTCACAAGGCCCCGGGTCTGCTTCACGGGAGCCCCGGAGCATCCTTCCACGGATCGTTCGGGCACGTGGCCGAACCGGTCAAGTGCGACGGACGTCTGCCGTTGTGGGAACCTGTGCACAGTAGTTAGCGCGGTCCGGGGCATGGGTATGGTGGGTTGAGCCCGCTGAATTCCCCGGCCGGCACCAGCGTCCACAAGGAGGTGGCGATGTTCGGGCAGGCCCAGTTCGCAGCCCAGAACACCCTCGTCAACGAGACCCTCGCCGAGGTGGGCACGATGATCGTGTCGCACCGCGGCACCGGCCACGGCAGCCTGGCGGAGAACACCGCCCTGGCGGTGAAGGGAGCCTTCCTCTCCGGCGCAGAGATGGTCGAGATCGACGTCACCGCATCCCGCGACGGCGAGTTCTACTGCTTTCACGACGGCAACGAGTCGGAACTGCTCGGCTTCGACACGAACCTGCAGAACCTGACGGCGGCGGAGATCGACAAGGCGTCGCACATCCGGGTCGACAGGCCGGGGCGGTTGGCCAGGGTCGAGCGCCTGCTGCCGCTGCTGGAGTCGTTCCGCGGTCGCGGGCTGTTCAACGTCGACAGGTCGTGGTGGCGTTGGCCGCAACTGCTGAAGGCGCTGTCCTCGCTAAAGATGACCGAGCAGCTCGTGATGAAATGCCCGGCCTGGGAGGGAGCCGCCCTCGACAGGCTGCGCGACTTCGGCGTGAAGTACCCGTTCGTGCCCATCTGCGCCACTCCCGACGACGTGTACCGGACCATCGAGGATCCGCGGCTCAACACCGGCGGCGTCGAGCTGATCACCACCACCGACAAGCACCCGTGGTTCTGCGACTCGGTCATCCAGGAGTTCCATGACCGCGGCGTGTTCACCATGGTGAGCAGCGTCACCCTCACGACCGGCGTCCCGCTGTTCGGGGGCCTCGACGACGAGACGGCGATAGTGAAGGGCCCGGAGGCCGCCTGGGAGCCGCTCTTCGAGTTGGGCATCGACGCCATCCAGACCGACTGGCCCTGGCTGCTGAAGGACTACCGCGAGCAGCGCAGGGTCAGGCCCCCGGCAGACGCCAGGGACCTGACCGAGCACTCGCTGGGGTCTCCCTCCTAGCCGGCGGCCGCCTGCGGCGGCTCAGCGGGCGGGGAGGTCGACGACCTTCTTCCAGGCACCCTCGTACGCGATCGGGACGAACCCCATCGCCTCGTTGATCTTCAGCATGGGTCGGTTCTCCTCGGCGTTGTAGGTGATGACCCGCGGAGAGTCCGGAGCCTGGTCGCGAAGCGCGAGCAGGTTCGCGCACTTCACGAGCATGCCGAGCGAGTGACCCCGGTGCTCCTTCAGGACGAGGGTGGCCTCCTGGTGGATGGCCCGCGTCCTGTCGGTCGGGAGGACGAGTTCGGTGAACGCGCACAGGTCGCCGGTCTCGACGTGCTGCGCGGCGGTGACGAGCATCGTGCGGCCGCCGTCGAGGATCATCTGGTCGTGCCGGGCGAGCCGCTGCGCGTCCCACACCTCCTCGTCCCATTCCATGGCGCCCGAGGGAGCGTCGGTGTTCATCCGGGAGAGCATCCAGGCGTACCCGTCGACGAACTCCGGTGGAGTGGGGAGCTCCCAGCTCACCAGGCGGTAGCCGCTCGCCGCGGCGCGTGCCTCGTCGAGCAGCGTCCTGATCGCCTCGACCGACACCCCGAGGTCGAGCGCCGACGCGCGCTCCACCTGTTCGAGGCTGTAGCCGTGCCTGAGCAGGAACCGTGCCGCACGGTCGGCGGGGATGCTGCCGAAACCCGTGGGTGGCGCCAGGCGCTCTCCTGGCCCGTCGGGATGCTCGGCCCAGGTCTGCAGGACGGTGCGGCCCTCCTCCAGGCTGGTGCGTTCGAGAAGTTCGAGCGCCCTGGCGCCGATCCCTCGTCCCTGAGCCTCCCTCAGTAATTCAACACGAGGGTAGGCAGCACGCGATCCCGGCTCCAACGGAATGTCGACGCCGGCCCTGCCGACGACGCGCGAGTCGACGAGGATGAGCCACCAGAATCGGCGTTCGTACTCGTCAGGGGCGAACATCGGCAATAGCTCGGTGGCGGTCAGCCGATGGTCGTCGTGTCCCGACACTTCGAGGTTGATCCGATTGCGCAGCTCCACCATCGCGATGAAATCGGCAGCGTCGTCACTTTCCAGGGATGCCGGGATTGTCAGGGGCCTGAATTCGACCCCGGTCAAGATGTCTGTGGTCATGTGTCAGTACGTCTCTTCAGGGGCCGTGCGGCCCGGGGCGTGTTGCCCCGGGTCACACGACCGGTCAGCGGATCGTGAGGACCCGCAGGGAGGTGGCACGTTCCGCGGTGCGGACGTGATGGGTGTGGTAGTCGTCTGGCGTGGGCAGCAGGATGTGCAGGATCCTGCTCGCCAGACTGGGTCGCCTTGCCTCGTCGACAGGGGTGACGAGAGGTGGCGAGGGGCTGGTAGTTGTCTCACGCGGTCGCGCGATTGTCGTAGTCATTGTGTGTTTCCACCTGTTGCTGGCATGTTCTGGGTAGGTAGTGGGCGCGACGGCGCGAGGGTTCGCGGACGTTCGTGCTTCGAAGCCGGGGTGCGGGGCGGCGCCGGCCGCCGGGTACTTCAACGGCCCTGTGGCTGCCCGCTCGACAGCGACTGTTCCGGACATGGAAATGCCTCGTTTCGATGCTGGGTGAGTGTGTGAGCCGGGCCTGGCAGGCCGCGGCGTTCGACGCGCACGAAAGCGCGTTTGAAAAGGCGTTGTGACTCAGGGCTTATGGAGCGTGGTGGCCCGCACCTGGGCGCACTTCTCCCCTGGACGGCTCAGTTGGCCGCTTGCATGCCGCCGCGGAAGATCCCGGTCACCGGCTGCTGCGGATCATCCCTCAGCACGTTTGCATTCAGAAGCATTCCCGATGACCTCCTTCCAAGCCTCGGCGTGAACAGCATTGAACACTATGACCACGCGGCGGTTCCCGTCAAGCCGAATAGCGTCAGAGCCGCGGTACTTGAATTGCCCATGCGGACACGGCAAGGGAGCCGCCGGGTAATTCCCCAGCGGCTCCCTGACCGACCTGACTACGCCTGCTGCCTCAGTCGAGCGGTGGGATGTGGTGGTTGCCCTTGAACACATCCCGCGGGTCGTACAGGGCCTTCGCCCGGCGGAGCCTCGTCCACGTCTCGGCGTCCCAGAAGTCGCTGCCGTCCGCGGGAGCCTCGACGAAGTTGCTGTACTTGCCGACCTCGTACGGCGACACGATCGCCCAGGTGGCACCCAGGGCGGCGTTCAGCCGTTCGACGTCCTCCGGCGCCAACACGAGGCCGGCTGCGTACATCACTATCTCGCCGGGGAGCGAGCCGCGTGCCCCGGCACCGGCGGGAACGCGCGCCGCTGCCCCTCCGAGGTGACGGAACTGCACCATGGCCAGCGGGGAACCGGGCGCCGCGGTCTTGACCAGCGCCTCGACCGACGGCGCGGGCAGGCCGCTGAGCAGGGACGTCGTCGACCTGCCGGGCATCGGCGCGTCCGGGTCCATCGCGAGCTCCGCGAGAGCGACCGGCGACTGCATCCCCATCAGGTCCAGTTCGGGGCCCAGCGCCCGAAGCGGCGCGAGCAGTGCGCTGCCGTCCTGCTCGTTGCCGAGGTAGGCCGCCATCACGATGGCGAACGACCTGCCGCGCAGCGGTTCGGGGATCTCGGGGAACGGCGGCAGGTGGGCGAGGGTCACCCACGTCGTCAGCTCCTCGGGCAGGGTCGGCAGCAGCGACGCCCAGGTGTTGAGCACCTCGGTGGCCTTCTCGAAGGGGAAGAACAGGTGTCCGGCGTACAGCTCCCGCAGGTCCACCACCTTGAACTCCAACGACGTCACGACGCCGAAGTTGCCGCTGCCGCCGCGCAGCGCCCAGAACAGTTCGGGTTCGTGGACGGCGTCGGTCCTGACGAGATGCCCCTCGGCGGTGACGAGGTCGACCGACGTCACGGCGTTCGCCTGCAACCCGTATTTGCGGCTGAGCCAGCCGATCCCGCCGCCCAGCGAGTAGCCGGTGACCCCGACCAGCGGCGAGGAGCCGTGCAACGCGGCGAGTCCCAGGTCGGAGAGCTGGGCGATGACGTCTCGCCACCGGACGGCCGCGCCGACGCGCACCCTGTGGGCTTCGGCGTCGATGTGGATGCCGGTGAGCGCCGACGTGTTGAGGATCAGCGTGTCGGTGAGGTCGCCCAACGGGGCGGGGTTGTGGCCGGTGGCCTGCGGCGCGACCTTCCAGCCGCGGTCGCGGGCGTACTC
>JAEWIK010000068.1 GCA_023387135.1 Actinomycetes bacterium
GGGCCGATCCAGGTGAGGCCGGCGTCGATCACCGCCTGGGCGAAGTGCGAGTTCTCGGCGAGGAAGCCGTAGCCCGGGTGGACGGAGTCGGCGCCGCTGCGGGCCGCGACGGCGAGGATCTTGTCGATGTCGAGGTAGGTCTCGGCGGGCGTGAGCCCGTTGAGGGCGAAGGCCTCGTCCGCGAGCCTGACGAAGACGGAGTCGGCGTCAGGGTCTGCGTAGACGGCCACCGAGGACAACCCTGCGTCCCTGGCCGCCCGTATCACCCTGACGGCGATCTCGCCCCGGTTGGCGACGAGCACCTTCGTGATCGGCATCTACAACTCCCTTCGTGGCCGGGCGTCGGCGTTCGGAGTGTATGTTCACCGGCGCTGGCACGCCATGATCGGCGCCGCACGATCTCACTGTGACGCGCTGCGGCCGCTCTCGACCCTCTGACACGGCTCTGACGTGCACGTTCACAACGGCGGGAATGTTGCCGCTCACATCGCCGGGGTGTTACCGGTAACAAGAGTTATGGAACTGTAACCGTGTTCTCTGTAACGCTCGGTTTACAAGCCGTAGAGTCAGCCCTGCAAGCCGCCGGTGAGGTAGCCGGGGAGGGTTCCGATCATGAGGAGCCCGGACGGTTTGAACGTTCTCAGCGACGAGAAGGAGAACCCACATCATGCGACGCCTCGGACTCGTGTTCGCCAGCCTGGCGACCGCGCTCGCTCTCACTGCCTGCGGTGGCACAGGCGCAGGCGGTGGCGGCACTGCCGCACCCGCCCCGTCCGACACCGGATCCTCAGCCCCTGCCAGCTCCGCCCCGGCGGCCGGCGACACCCTCATCGGCGTCGCCATGCCGACGCAGACGTCGGAGCGCTGGATCGCTGACGGCACCGCGGTCAAGGAAGGCCTCGAGAAGCTCGGCTACAAGGTCGACCTGCAGTACGCGAACGACGACATCCCGACCCAGACCCAGCAGGTCGACGCCATGATCACCGCAGGCGCCAAGCTGCTGATCATCGCCGCCATCGACGGCACGGCCCTCACCAGCCAGCTGGAGACCGCTGCTTCCAAGGGCATCAAGGTCATTTCCTACGACCGCCTGATCCGCGACAGCAAGAACGTCGACTTCTACACCACGTTCGACAACTACGCGGTGGGCGTCGCCCAGGCCAACGCGCTGCTCTTCGGCCTCGGCGTCACCGACAAGGACGGGAAGGCCACCGGCAAGGCCGAGAAGGGCCAGAACATCGAACTGTTCGCCGGTTCGCTGGACGACAACAACGCGCACTTCTTCTGGAACGGCGCGATGGACACCCTCAAGCCCTTCCTCGACGACGGCACCCTCGTGGTGAAGTCCGGCCAGACCAGCATCGAGCAGGCCGCAACCCTGCGCTGGCTGCAGGAGACCGCACAGAAGCGCATGGAGGACATCCTGACCTCCACCTACGGCGGCACCGGCAAGGGCCTCAAGGGCGTGCTCTCTCCCTACGACGGCATCTCCCGCGGCATCATCACGGCTCTCCAGGGCGTCGGCATGGGCCCGACAATCGACAAGGGCCTGCCGATCGTCACCGGCCAGGACGCCGAGATCGCTTCCGTGAAGCTGATCGTCGACGGCGTGCAGCAGTCCACGATCTTCAAGGACACCCGCAAGCTCGCCGCCCAGGCAGTCACCGTCGCGCAGGCCTACCTCGAAGGCAAGGAGCCTGAGGCCAACGACACGAAGACCTACGACAACGGCGTGAAGGTCGTCCCGTCCTTCCTGCTGACCGTCGACACCGTCTACGCCGACAACGTCAAGCCGCTGCTCGTGGACTCCGGCTACTGGACCGAGGACGAGGTCAAGTCCGGCGTCGCTTCGTAGCCGGTCATCGATCACGACGGAATCCGGGGTGGGCTCGGCCAGGTGCCGCGCCCATCCCGGAAACCTGTCAAGGGAGGGAACATGGACGACATCCTTCAGATGCGGTCGATCACCAAGACATTCCCCGGTGTCAAGGCGTTGCAGGACGTGACGCTGACTGTGGAGCGTGGCGAGATCCACGCCATCTGTGGCGAGAACGGCGCCGGCAAGTCGACGCTCATGAAGGTGCTGAGCGGGGTCTACCCGCACGGCACCTACGAGGGCGAGATCATCTACGACGGCGAGGAGGTGCAGTTCTCGTCCATCAATGATTCCGAGGCCCGCGGGATCGTCATCATCCACCAGGAACTGGCGCTCGTGCCGTACCTCTCCGTGGCGGAGAACATCTTCCTCGGCAACGAGGTCAGGGGCATGGGCGGCCTGATCGACTGGAACAAGGCCAACCACGAGGCTGCCGAACTGATGGCGCGCGTGGGGCTGCGGGAGAACCCGACGACCCCCGTGTCACAGCTCGGCGTCGGCAAGCAGCAGCTCATCGAGATCGCCAAGGCGCTCAGCAAGGACGTGAAGTTGCTGATCCTCGACGAGCCGACGGCGGCGCTCAACGACAACGACTCCGAGCACCTGCTGGGCCTCATCAGGCAACTGAAGGACCACGGGATCACCTCGATCATGATCTCCCACAAGCTCAACGAGCTCGCCGAGATCGCCGACCACACCACGATCATCAGGGACGGCCGCACGATCGAGACCATGGACATGGCCGATCCCACGGCCACCCAGGAACGCATGATCCGGGGCATGGTCGGACGCGATCTCGAACACCGCTTCCCCGACCGCACCCCGCAGATCGGCGAGCCCGTCCTCGAGGTCAGGGACTGGACAGTCCACCACCCGACCCAGGCGGGACGGGTCATCATCGACCACGCCTCGTTCAACGTCCGCGCCGGCGAGGTCGTCGGCATCGCGGGCCTCATGGGCGCCGGACGGACCGAGCTCGCCATGAGCATCTTCGGTCACACCTACGGGCGCGACATCTCGGGCGAGGTGCTGGTGCACGGCAAGCCCGCAGACACCTCGACGGTGTCGGCGGCGATCAGGTCCGGCCTGGCGTACGCCACCGAGGACCGCAAGCGCTTCGGGCTGAACCTGCTCGACGACGTCAGGCACAACATCTCCGCAGCGGGGCTGTTCAAGCTGGCGGGCCGTGGCTGGGTGAACGGCAACGAGGAACTGAAGATCGCCGAGGAGTACCGCGCCAACCTCAACATCAAGACCCCGACCGTGATGGCACTGGTCGGGAAGCTGTCGGGTGGCAACCAGCAGAAGGTGGTGCTCAGCAAGTGGCTGTTCGCCAATCCGGAGGTGCTGATCCTCGACG